>JAISEQ010000260.1 GCA_031264045.1 Deltaproteobacteria bacterium | reverse complement strand
TTTATTAATATCTCTTCGCTTTTGCTGCCTGCCACCAAGGACATGTCGAGGCGGATGACCGGACGGGCAACGAAATCTGGGGAGCTCATGACTTTCTCCGCCGCGAGACCCCGAAAAAGTTCCAGCCTCCCCGAGCAGAAGGCATCGAGGGTGCTGACCGTCAGCGACTTGCCGAAACGCCGGGGCCGGGCGCAGAAGATGAACTTGCCCGCTTTCCGGAGCTTCGGAAGATACTCCGTCTTGTCGACATAGACAGCATTTTCCTTCCTGATATCTTCAAAATCAGCAAGACCTAAGGGAAGGGATGGTAACGGCTGGTCCATTCGGTTCTCGTTTCGGCTCCGAACCTTCTAATAAAGGCAGCTGATATACGCATATCCTGACCAAATATACCGAATCGCGGGCTTCGGATCAATCCCCCGACCGGAGCTGTTTAGGCGGAGAGACACCGGATGATCTGTGGCGGGCGGTGAGGGGGGGGCTGACCGGCGCGACCGTCCCCCAGGGAGGCATCCTGGATGACCGCCGTGGCCGGAACCGGGGGCCCCCGGCACGGTTCAGGCCGAGCAGTGCGTGTCGGGGCAGGTGGCGGGAGAGGCCCGATGCCGGGTCTCCGGGTTCGGCGGAGCCGGATGGCAGGACATTTCCGGTGGCAGAGCACCGATCCGGTGCCGAAGCATGAAACCGCGCTCCTGACGCCCTGGTACAGAGGCGGACGCCAGGAGGGATTTTGGGGTGTCCCGGGCGGGAGCCCTAAGGGGGGCGGTAGCCGCGGGACCGTGTAGGGGAGAGCGACGGGAGCTGTCCCAACCGGGGAAGGGGCGGCTTTGACGAAGGTAGGGCGTCCGGTTCGGCATCCGGGCAGACTGCCACGTGGTTCTCCGTCTCTCCCTTATCGCCGGACGGGACCGGCACCGTTTCAGAACCGGCGGAGAATGCCGGGAGATTCTACCGTGGCCAGCCTCTTGATTTTTTAGGACGCTTTGCCGGTTGCCGAACTTGGGCCTGGACGCGGTTTCGGGACACGACAAGGCGCGGCCTGTGCTCCGACCGGACGGGATCGGGGCTTGGGCCGGAGGTTCATGCCGCGGGGGGGCGAACTCGACGGCCCGGAGAGGTCACGGCCCCGCAGGTCCGGGCCAGGGGGCTCGGGGTCTTCAGTCGTTCGCCCTGTCCTGCTCCGGGGCGTTCCCGCGCAGGCCGGGGAGGCCCGCTTAGGGAACTCCTCCGTCCGGGAGGACGGGGCGGGGATCCGTGCGGGCGTCGGAGCTTCACATGCCCTTGGAGAAGAGATGGAACGCCAGGAGGGCCGCCGCCAGGCACCAGGGGGCGAAGTAGTGGAAGCGCTCGCGGTTCACGATGAAGGTGAGGAGTTTCAGGGCCAGAAATCCCGAGAGGGCCGAGACCGCGAAGCCCAGGGCCGCCGCCTGGGCGGGAAACGAGGACGAGTCGGCGTCTGAGAGCTTCAGGAGGAGCCCGCCGAGGATGGCCGGGACGGAGAGCAGGAACGAGTACCTCGCGGCAAGCGAGCTCTCGAGACCCAGCATCAGGGCCACGCAGATGGTTATCCCGCTCCTGGATATGCCGGGGGATATGGCTATGCCCTGGGAGAGGCCTATGATCAGGGCAGCCCAGGCAGGAAACTCCAGCTCGCTCTTGTAGACGGCGGTCTTGAGGAACCTGGACGCGACGAGCACCGCGACGGTGATGAGGAAGCCGATCCCCACGGCCTTCAGGGACGAGAACATGGAGGTGAGGAAGTCCTCGAACAGGAGCCCTATCGCCGCCGTGGGGATGGAGCCCAGGACTATCAGCACCCCCAGGCGGAACAGGGGCCTGACCCTGTAGCTGGTCCTGAGGCCGGAGGGACGGGCCAGGCACCGGAGCTCGCCCGCCAGGCCCGCGACCTCCCTGCGGTAGAAGACGCATACCGCCAGAAGGGTCCCCAGGTGGAGAATCAGATCGAAGAAGACCTCTGGCTCGCCGAAGCCGTAGAGGGCCTGGGCCAGGGCCAGGTGGCCGGAGGAGGACACGGGGAGGAATTCGCAGAGGCCCTGGACCAGGCCCAGAACTGCGGCATGCACTGACTCGGGGCTCACTGGGCGACCGCCCCGGTTCCCGCGGCGGCCGCCGGGGTCCCCGGCATGCCTACCATGCCCGTCATGGGCGTTCCGCCCGTTTCCGTCGGCTCCGAGCGGCAGAAGGGAATTCCCGCCACTGCCGGGGTCCCTTTCCGGGAGCCCCCTTTCCGGAAGGCTCCTTTCCCGGATCCACCATTCCCGGAGGCTCCTTTCCCGGATCCCCTTTCCCCGGAGGCTCCTTTCCCGGATCCCCCTTCCTCGGGGGCTCCTTCTCCGGAGGCAAAGAGCCTTACTGGCCCGAGACGGTCGTTTTGTGCGGGGAGGAGCCCGTCGCGTTGGTCCCCGTTCATGCGGGAAGGGAAGTCCGTGACTGTAACCGCGAAACGGTATAGCGCCCTCGTCCCCGGCATCCCGTTGCCGGATACCCCCCCCGGGTTCAGGACGCTTACCTCCGGATGGGGATCCCGGGTCCTGACCTTCGTCCAGTCCGCCATCCCGGCCGTTCTTTCCCGGATATCCGACGGCGGAAGGTCCTCGCGGAAGAAATACGACCCGGACCCGTGACCGGCCGGTGGCATGAGTCCGTCTGAGCGGAAGCCGCGCACGGGGGCGGGCATGCACGTGTCCGGGCGGCCAAGCTTCTCGGCCCCGGACCCCGTGACCGCAGGCAATCCGTTTAGCTGGAACAGGTCCTCATCGCGCGGGACGCGGGAGTCGCTCATGGGGTCGGGTGTCTCCAAAGGTTCGCTTCCGGAAGGGCGGGTCCTGGGGGCTTGGCAGGGGGACAGGTGCCGCCGGAAGGGCCGGGGCATGGGTAAGGGTATAGAAAGTCGGCTGAAAAGGCAAGGGCGGGCCCTGCTTCTGCTTCTGCGTCTGCGTGACTGAACGTGGTCTGAACCGGTCGGGGGCGCAGTCCTCAAGATCTGGCCTTGACCGTAGATGGCGGAGTGAGGTCAGGTCAGCAGATGTTGGGAGGGTTCGGTCTGCAGAGATCTGGCAGGGTACTGGAAGAGATCTGGAGGCGTATATTCCGTTCTGCGTGGCACAGGTATCTTCCATACCGCAAATGTTGAAAAATCCTGATGCGGCCAGTCGTTCCGGCATATTGACTTCTTAAACTGGAGTAGCTCGGGTATTTAGCGAGGGTCTTACAGGATCATCGCAAGTTCAGATCTCGAAATGCTCCATTCGGTCCTTGTTAAATTTCGCACGTGTTTAATCAAGTGGAGTTGCAGATACTTTTGTTGTTCAGATGTGAGATAGTGCAAAGTTTCTAATATGTTGTATGAGGTGCTTGGTAAAGGCAAACGTTCATAATCAGCTGGCTCTGGGCTGAGCGGACAGGAGGGAGGATTGGGGCTGGGTTGGCAGGGGGAGAAGGAGAAAAATGTTAAAAGCCGTGACGGCTTGTGGATGGGTGCCGAGAATAAACGAATCTTACGCAACGCATGGCAGTTAAGATTTGTATTGTATATGTATCCACTGGAAACGTTGTTGACTTGGATGTTTGAGTGTCAACTTCAATTTTTAACTCTGTTATAGAGGACTTGTCGGGTTGAAGACGATCTGGTTGAAGACGATCTGAATGATTATGCCATATAAAACTTTTTTGAGAATGTATATTAGTTGGCTTGACCAGCTGTATTCGCTCAATTGCAAAATAATATGATTTAAGTCAGCAATAGGTTTAGATTCAGCGATTGAAGTTTCTGCAATAAGTGCGTAAACCAACTGCATAAAGCAAAGACTGTGTTTACTTTAATCCATATTATCAAATATCGCCAGAACTAAGATAAGATTATGAGATTTAAAACGCATTAAAAATATTCATTGATGAATGATTCAAGGACTATTCCAAGTAAAAAATTCAAAGGCCATTGATTTGCCTCAGTTGATAGTGTCAGAAGGAAACGTATTGCTTCAAATGCTTTGCCTTGAGCACACTGGAAAATATTACGACCTAGGTTAGTCTGATGGTTAGAATCAAGTTTGCTGAATTGTTCAGAGCCATTCAGATAGATATGAATAATTGCTGGTTTCTGTTTGAACCAGTTGTATGATTCAATTCATAGATTAGTTATTCGCAACAAGTTTTAGTGCTTAATTGTGTTTGGGTGATTAATTTCATATCCATTTCAAAGATATGTTTTAAAAGCGTTCAGCCTGTCTATTTGATATAACTTTTTAAAGAAATGCAGTTCAAAAATTTCAATTCGCGATTATTATTGCTTTGTTAAGTATTGTGCCTATTAACTTTTCCTGAGACAGTTCTCCAATTGTTTTAAATATATTTATCTTGAACAAAGAGGAATAAAAATGTTAGGAAATATACCTTTTTCTTTATGTCAAACATCATAATAAACAACTTCAGTGTTAAGTGATTCTGATATGCCAATTGAAACAAAACGCCTCGTCTAAAAATAATATTTTTCCAAGGTCTATGTGGAATATTTACTAAACTGGGCCAATAATTATCGAAAAACCAACCACCATCGGCTGCGGATGGCAAGGTCGAAGCTAAAGAACAGAAATAGGTTATGGCACCGGAGAGAACCCGCCTGCAAGGATGACCGGCAATGTCCGGTAGGCCGTGACCGGGGCAGTGGGCATTAAGTTCAGCCCCGCTCAGGACACGAGGCGCAGGATGTGGACATTGGTGCCGGATGCGGCCCCGCGTTTCGGGCCGACTTCCCGCTATTCGCGCCGGGGGCGGGGCGGCGCGGCCCTGGCACGGGCGACAAGGTTCTCGACTTCTCCTTTCCAGGCGGGCCCGGGCAGGTGCCGGGTGAAGTTTCCGAGCAGGGCAATCTTGGCGAATGAATATTCGGCGAGGTGGAGTTCCGGTGTGTCAGGAGTCCCCTCGCGCCACGCGAAGACGGTACCGTCGCTCCAGCAGGCCGTCAGAAGCCTCGGGAACCGGATGAACAGGACGGACGTCCTGGGAGCTCCGTCCGTCAACACTCCGTGTTCCGTAGTTGCCGGGTCGCCGGACAACCGGGTGGCGTCTTCACCCAGGGCAGCCCAGGCATCGAGGACCTCGCCCTCCCTCACTAGCCTTCTCCAGAATGACGCCATGTCCTCCCCGCCGGCCGGCTCACCAACCTCCCGTGCCGATCCGATGAAGAGATCAAGCCCCTCCTCGACAAGGGCGCGCCCGAACAGGGCCTCCAGGGCGGGATCGACCATCTTCCAGAAGCATGAGGCGCTCGGGAGACCGGGACATGAGAACGTCCGGGCCGCGAAACGGATGACGCGCCCCCTGAGAGCCCGGAACCAGTAACGGTCGCCCGCGGCTTCCGGATCCTTCAGCCCCTGGGCCAGGGTTGAAAGGACGAGCGCGAGGATCTCGCCGCCCCTCTCCGGATCGTCCGCTATCAGCCGCCACACTCTGTCATCGTCCTCTATGAGGGAGTCAAGTCTCTCCAGAAGCCCCTGGGGACCCGGGCCGGGAGCGGCGGAGGCGAGCACGGAACAGACGGACTTGAGGCTGGCGAAGAAGCCCCTGTCGCTCCATGTCAGATATTCCTGCGTACCGCCCTCGCCGGAGGCGGCGGTCCTGCGAGCGAAATCGAGCGCCGCGCCCGATGCCGTCCCCCCCCCGCCATGGAAGATCCCGTAGCGCAGGACAGTGCGCTTGGCGCACTGGAGAAGCTTGCCGTCGACGTCCCGTATGCTGGTCGCGAGCGCTTCCGCCCAGCCCGGAAGAGAGGGCTTCCATGGATCGCGCTTCGCGAGGAGCTGGCGCCAGAGGGCGAGAAGGGCCGTCTCGCGGAGCTCCCGCGCCTGCCGTCCGACCCAGGCCTGGAAAAAGTCGCGGAAGCGCGGTTCGGAGGCGAGATCGACCTCTCCGCCGAAACTCTCGTAAAGGAGCAGCGGAATATTGGCGAGAAGGCTCGCCCCGATGCCTCTTCCGAGGTCGTCCCCGGACGCGAGACGTATGCAGATGTTGCCGTAGAGGGCCTTCAGTTCCAGGTAGGCCTTCAGGGCGGGATCCCCGCCGGAAGGCGTCCATTCCCCGAGCCCGGCAAGCTCCCGTGCCATCGCGCAGGGTCTGGAGGGGACAGGGAGTCTGATTCGGGCCATCTCCTTCAGGACTGCCCAGGTCCTTTTCATCCCCGCGTTCACCCGGGACTTCCGGTCGGAGCATGCGGCCGGTACGGCATCGGCGCGGGCCCGTCTTCTCGGGGAGCTTCAACCCCCGCTACGGCGGTGACGCCGGAACCCCCCGTGCGTTTTGAACCCTCCGCGTTTCCGGAGACTTCGGGAGCAGCGAGGACTATCCGGAAGTCAACCCTGCGGTTGCGCACCCTCTGATCCTCGGTTGCCTGATCCCTCTCGACCGGCCTGTGCTCTCCGTACCCGCTCATGCCGAAAAGGAACTCGTCCTCACCGTTCCTGAGCTCGGCGAGAGACGGAGCTGCATTCAGCAGGTGGCTGTAGGTGGACCAGCTTCTGAAAGTCGAGAGCTGCAGGTTGTCGTTGACCTTGGCCTGGGAAAGCAGGCGGAGGTTGTCGGTATGGCCCTCAATCAGTATCACGTCGAACCTCCCGGGGAAAGCGTGGTCAGGATGGAGACAGCCCGGCGGATCCGAGCCTCTTTTCCCCGCATAGCAGGGGAGGACATCGGAAAGAATTCCGGCCAACGCGTCGAGAGCCTCGATGCCCTGGGCCTTAAGCATGAACTGGGCCGAATCGAAAAGCACGTCGTTCGGAAGGCGGAATATTCCTTCGTTTTCAAGAATGTCGAACGCGAAATTCCTCTGGGCCATGCGTTCTTCAACGTGCCTGAGGAAGCGAGCCCTCACCTGGCGGGCATCCGTCATTTCCTCGTACCGGGAGGTGTACATGCTCTCGAGAACTCTCAGTCTCTCGAGCTCCTGCATGTCCTCCCCCATCTGGGCGTTCATTCTGGTGAAATTTCCGGCCTCTTCCAGGTACTCACGCTCCAAATCCTTGAGCCTCATCAGCTCCGCGTGTTCAGAATGGGTCGCGGACTTGAGCTCCACATAGTCGCTTCTGAGCTTGACTAAGGCGGGATATGTCTGGGAAATGAAAAGCATTAGGATTATCATTATCAGGAAGAACAGCACGGCCATAAGATCGCTCACGGACGCCAGGTAACCCTGATCACCCTGCGAATGGCGCTTCTTGCGGCCTGAGCGCGGTATCATGTCGCCGGACCTCCTCTGCTGGATCCTGCCGGACGCCCCTGCGGCGGAAAAAGCATCACGATGCGGACAGCGAACCCATATGCCCGAGTATATCCTTGAGTTCGACAACGGCCTTCGCGAAGCTCCCGTCAATCTCGTGGAGAAAGCGCTCAGCCTGGGATATGTTGTGCATGTATGAGTTCTCGAGCTTCTCCAGGGTCCGCGAAATGACGTCGTCAAGTCCGTCGAGTCTGGCTCCGTGGGATTTCCTGAAGAGAAGAAGCTCTTCCAGTGATACCTTAACCTCCTTCATCTGCACGGCGAACATGTCGCTGTGCTTTCCGTAACTGTCATCCAGATATGATACGTGATCGTGAAACTTGAGGAGCATATCCCCCACGGCCTCGTTAACGGATTCGACGGTACCTTTTTGGCCGGCCATGACGCTTTGAATGTCTTCGTTGTGCTTTTCGAGAACTGCCCGCTGGTTCTCGATGAACTCCAGCGTCTTCGCGTTCACCTCACCGGTTATCTTCCCGTATCCGTCAGAGATCCGCACGGACAGATCGGAAATGTCGGCGATGATCGTTGTCAGGGACCCTTTTAGCTGAACGAGGAGTCCTTCAATGCCGGCGGGAGCCTTCGCGATAATTTCCGCGAAGCGACCGTTGTAGAGATCCAGCTTCTCCGCGAGTTCCCTGAAGACTTGAGACTGAGCATCGGCTATACTCGAAATCCTCTCGCCGATCCCGTCAGCGCACCCTTCAACCTTGTCCATCATGACCAGGCGGAGCTTTTCCAGGCCCTTCACGGCACCGTCAAGAAGGGTCGCCACCGCATCGGACATCGCCTCGATCCTTCCCAGCACGGCGAAATGGTTCTCGCTTTGGCCGTCCCTTACGGAAATGAGGGTCCCGTCGAGCACTTTCCCGATCTCGTCAATCCTTCCGAGCGCAGACGCATGGAGCTGTCCCTGCCGTTCGGCCGCGGAAGAGAAGGCGGAGATCAGTCCTTCGTCGATCCGGCCGATCAGATCGAGCACGGCGGAATTTCGCCTGTCCTGGCTTTCCTGAGCGGTGCCGATAGCCTTGAACAGCCTTACTCCTAGCTTCTCGATCTGCAGCTGCGTTTCAGAGGCGATCTGTCTCTGCCCCCCGGCGGCGCCGGCGATGAGCGTTTCGAGCCCCGCGCCAATCACGGCTATCCTTTCACCGATGCCGTCCCCTATCTTCCGAGCCTCCCCCGGCAGCCCGGCCATCCCTTCAGCAAGCCCTTCCGCAAGCCCCTTCGCGAGACTTTCCGCCTTCTGTCCCGCCCTTGCCGACAGCTCCCCGGCAAGGGCGGCGAACATGCCCTCCAGGCCAGCCCCCACCTCCGCAATTCGGGTGACGGCGACCTCCGCCGCGCCCGCTGCCGAGTCCTCCAGCGCCTTCCGGGCCTCCGCGCGCAACGATTCAATCCCCAACTCAACGGAAGCGAACAGGCCCCAGATCTTATTCTCCGCATCGTCCATCCTGGCGCCGATGCCCACTCCCAGGCTTTTCAGCCCGTCGTTTAAAAGTTCAACGGCCGCCGTCTGGCCTTCCAGCGTTCTGGTAACCGTCGCGTCCAGGCTCTCGGCCATCTTTCCGAACCTTTCGGAGGCCCCCTCGGCCGCGGCGGCCATGCCAAGGACGGAGTTGTCCGCCTTCGCGGCGACCTCGGCGAGCGAGGCGGAGACGGAGTTGAGATCGGAGGAAACCTTCGCCACGACGTCCGCGATGCCCGCGGCCTCCCTGACGTTCCGGGCGATTATCAGGTTCACATCCCTCAGGCTGTCCGTTATCGGATTGCATATTTCCGCCATCTGCCTGAGATTACCAGCCACGGACTCCGCGGCCTCGTCCGTGGCTCCCCGGAGCGACTCCAGAAATTCCCTCACCAGGAGCTTCACGGCCTCGGCGGCCTCGAGCGACCTGTTGCTGCGGATGTTCTCCAGGATTCCGCCTATCCTTTGAAGCTCCGGCATTATCGAGTCCGTGACGCTCGATGCCAGCACCCTTCCGGCGATCTCCTCGAACCCCACCACGAAGGGCGCGGCTTTCCCCCTGTTCCCGGTCAGGGCCGTCAGGCCGGGAAGGCCGTCCCCCCGGGCCGTTCCCTTCAGCCCGAACAGGAGACAGAACTGGCTCATGGCCAGGGACTCGGGGGAGCACCTGACGACCGAAGCGTCCAGGAGCTCGTTGAAACCGGCCAGGCTTTCCGCCGCCTCCCTGAAGAACCGCTTCTCGGCGAGCGAGAAAACTATGGAGAACCCGAGCCCCAGGACTGACGTGACGAACACGAGCCCGGTCGCGTTCAGAAGCGCATTCAGCGTCTGCTGGGAGAAGAACTGGCCGTCCGCCGCCTGGGGTATCAGGAGGCCCTGGACTACCGCGAGCTCCACGCCGGCGGCCAGCCCCAGGAAGGTGCCCAGGATGCCCATGCCGGTCAGAAGGTTCGGAACGGCGGAAAAGAAGCGCTCGTTGTAGTGCCTGAGCAGGAACCCGTCCTCGCTGAAGAACGCTTCCGCGGGCTGGCTCGCGAATACCGCGGTTCCCCCTCCCTCGGGCATGAAGAGCGACTCTCTGAACTCTGTCCACTTCTCCCTCAGGAGGGCGTTCCGCTCGATGGACTTGGACACGCCCACGAAATTATTGGCGAAATGCTCGGTTCGCGGGACACGGCGGATACTGCGGTTCCCCGCGTCTATGATTCTCACGGCCTCCGATATCGCAAGAGTTATCTCGTCCCGCTTCCTCCGGCACTTTATGAGGAAGTACCCGAAAAAGATGCCGATACCGGAGCAGGCGAGGATCATGAACTGGGGGGTTATGAGAAATCTGAGAACTGTTTCCATAGTCTGTCCTGAGGCTTCCTCTCCGACGGGCGCACGGCGGCCGCAGCCGGCTGGAAACGGCGGATTCCCCGCCCAGACGCGTAAGGGAGCGGTTTTCCCGGCGGGCCGGTACGCAGGAATCCGGCGGGGGCGTTTTTCCCGCGCGGTTCACCCGGAGCCCCGAACGGGAGCACGGCGGGGAACGGTCCGGCCGTTCCCCGGCCCCGGCGGTCCCCGGTCCCCGGCATCGTCGAGCAACCGCGTCATGCCCGGCCCTCCTCATCCCGAAGGGGGGACCCTCCGCCCGCGGCGGCCGCGCCCACCCTGCCCGCCGCCTTCCAGGCGGCTCTGAGCCTGTCCCTTGCAGCGAACCCCATCCTGGAAAGCCCGAGGGCGGCACCCATGAGCTCCACCGGATCCTCCCCCGGTCCGGGCAGGGTCTCCGAAGCCAGCGCCTCCAGCTCCGGCAGGGCCACCTCGAAGACGTCCTCGACCTCGCCGGGCTCCCGCCTCCTGAACGACGGACACCTCCCGGGCGCGTCCGCCCAGAAGAACTCGGTCTCCGCCGCGCGGCCGGGCGGGCCGCATCTCTCCGTTGTGGTGCGGAATTCCCCGCGCGCCGCGTCCAGGATCCTCAAGTCGAGCTCCCTGCCCGGCCTCGACCCCGCAGCCTCCAGTCGTCCGGACGCGTCGCGGCACAGGATCCTGGCCGCCGCCGGCGAGAGCGCCTCCACCGAGAGCCTGACCGCCTCGCGAATCCTCGCGGGTCCGGGATCGTCCGAGCCTGCCGGGGGAGCTTCCGGCCCGCCGTCTTCCTGGTCCTCATCCTCAAGGCGCTTCCTCTCCGTCCTTTCCGCCCTCCTCAGGCGCTGAAGCTCCTGAAGCCTCCCGTCCAGTCTCTCGGCCTCCCCCAGGGGATCACGCAGCCACTGGGGGGACCAGACACGGATTATCTCCCAGCCCAGCTCCTTCAGAACGTACGGACGCAGGACCTCCCTGTCCATTGCAGTGGCGGCCCTCCCGTAGGCGCCGCCGTCGCCCTCTATCCCGGCCAGGAAGCGGGTCCCGTTGTCCCGGTCCAGGACTGCCAGATCGATTACTCGGTCCGAGTCGCCCACGTCTGCCCTCGTCTGCCAACCCCTTGCATGCAGAGCCTTCGCCACTGCGGCGGCGAAGGTTCCCGGCACGGCCCCGGCCGAAGCGGCCGCCCTCTTCCTGGGACCGTTTGCGGCATACTCCAGGTAGGCCTTGAGGTCAGCCGCGCCGAAATCGCCGTCCGGCATCTCGGACGGGAGATACGAGGAGAAGAGCCTCACCTCCCGCCTGGCGCGGGTCACCGCCACGTTCAGGCGCCGGCCGCCGCCTGGGCTGTTCAGCGGACCGAAGTTGGCGGAAGCCCTGCCCCGGCTGTCGAACCCGTAGCAGACCGAAAAGATCATTATGTCGCGCTCATCGCCCTGGATGTTCTCCAGGTTCTTGACCATCACCGGTTCTGGGACGGGATCCTCCACGTCCGGGAAGAAGCGGGAGAGACGCCGGTCCCCGTCCCGCAGGCCATCCAGAAGTCTCTCAATCAGCTCCTGCTGCTGGATGTTGAACGTCACGACCCCCACGGAGACCTGCTCGCCCCCCGTGAGGTTGTCCCTGAGGATTTCCGCCACCTCGTCCGCCACGGCCTTCGCCTCGACGGGGTTCGTGCGGGACTCGCCCCGACCGTAGACCGCACCCGGGACGTGGTGGAAGCTCACGGCCTTCTCCTCCGCCACCGGGGATGGGAAGGTTACGAGCTCGCCGCCGTAGTAGCGATCGTTTGAAAAGGTGATTAGGCTCTCGGAGCGGGAGCGGTAGTGCCACAGGAGATCCGCTGCAGGGATGCCGACCTTGAGGAGCTCGTCCAGCACGCTCTCCGGAGGCTTCCCGTCCCGATCGTCCGCGTCGCCATGCCGCCCGCCCCTCTTGAAGAAGGGGGGGGGCGGGAGCTGGCGGGGGTCGCCGGCCGCAACCACCGCCAGACCTCTGGCTATGGCCCCGACCGCATCGCAGGTGGGGATCTGGGAAGCCTCGTCGAAGATGACCAGATCGAAAGGCTGACAGTCGGCCGGCAGGTACTGCGCGACTGAAAGAGGGCTCATGAGCAGACAGGGGCACAGCCTCGGCACGAGGTGCGGGAGCTTTGAGAGGAGCTCGCGCACGGGAAGCTTCCGGCTCTTCTTTTCCGCCTCTCTGGCCAGGGCATCGAGCTCGGATTTCGGAACGCCATCCAGCCATCCCTCGCCCCTGAGCCTGGCCTCTATCTCCTCGGCGGCCCCGGCGAGCTTGGCCGCGAGGAAGGCCCGGTACCGCCCGGAGGAACCATCATGATCGCCCGAGTCGAAACGCGCCACCCTCCTGCGGGAGGGCAGCGCCCTCTCCAGAAATAGCGAGCGAGCGGCCTTCCTGACCGCCGCCGCCGCGTCCTCCCGAACGAGGCCGCCAGTTTCGAGCGCCCCGATGAAATAATCCAGCCCCAGCTTCCGCGCCTCCTCCCCGGCGGCGAGGTAGTCCCGGCATTCGCTTATCCCCGGGAAACGGGAGATCGCCACGAGGGCGTCCCGGGCCGCCCGCCCCGGGACGCCGCCGGACTCCGGACTGCAGGCCGCCGCAAGCCTCAGGAATTCCCGGGAAGCCCCGACGAATCTCTCCATCAGACCCGGGAAATCCCGGAGGAACCCGGCCAGGGGTTCCGGGACGGCGCCGGACGCCCCGCACGCGGCCCGGAGGAGCCCGGCGCAGAAGCCGTCCTCCGGGCAGAGCGCATCCGGGAATGCCGAGGCCTCGCCGGAAGACGGGGGCTCAAGGACGGACGTCCGCCCGTAACGGGACAGGGAGGCGACCTTCCGGCAGAAATCGGCGGACCGGACCGTCAGTGTCAGGGCGGAAAGGCCGAGAAGAAACGGTTCCAGGTCATCGTGACCGAAATCCGGCGAGTCGAAAAGTTCTCCCGCGAACAGGGGATCCGCACCACGGAGCACCGTGAGCGTCCCGGCGCAAAGCCAGAGCCCGCGCATGCGGACGAGCGCCTTCAGATCGGCCCCGAGATCGGCCCCGTCCCGCCTGACTACTCCCCGCAGCGACTCGCGGACGCTCCTCCGGCGGTGTTCGCGGTCCGGGCGGGGCCAGAGCTCCGCCTCCGACCACTCGTGAAGGGCAATATCGAGCTCCATAGCGTACGCGGCCTGCAGGCGGTAGTCCCCGGAAAGCCCCGCCTTCAGGCCAGCATGTTCGGCCGCCAGCTTCCCTGCGGCACCGGCCTCCCCGAGGATCGCCGTGACCCCGGCGAGCCCGGGGCCATTCCCGGCGGCCCCTGCCGCCCTGGCGAGGTGAGCAAGAAACGGGGGCTGCCCGCCCGCGCGGGCTACCGCCCCGAAAAATGGTTTGAGGCTGTCCAGGGCGGGTCCCGCCGTCTCGTCCCGCCCGCGGAAAACGGCCGAAAAATCAGGCTCTTCGGCCTCCAGGGCGGATTCCAGCCGGAAGCGGATATCCCCCAGCAGAGCGGCGGGAGGGCCGTCTCGGGGGGACTCGGAAAACGCTTTCCAAAGGGTCTCCAGGATCCGCGCGATGGAGCCGATCCTGTCGGCGCCGCCGGCTCTGTCCCCGCACGCCGCCAGCAACGTTTCGCAAGGCCCGAAACCGCCGTCCGCAGCGGGAGGAGCCGGCCTTCCCGCCGCCGGGAAACCGGAGGGCTCTTCCGAAGCCATGTCCTGCCTTGGCAGTCCCTGAGCGGACAGTTGCCTCCCGATCTCCCGGACGAGCCGGGGGCTCTCCAGCGCAGCGGCGGACACCGTCAGCCCGTAAGGCGCAAGCGTCCGGTCCCAGGCCTCCAGCCCGGCCGAGAGGCGGAGCACCTCTTCAGCCGCCTCCTCCAGCCCAGGCTCGCGGTCGGGCGGCCAGGCCACCGGTTCAGCGCCCATGAGAAACGACCCCAGAAGAGAACGCACGGGCTCCAGAAGGAGCGCGGCGTTCTCCAGCGACTCCTCCAGGGCCTTCAGGGCGAGCTCGCTCCCGTAGGGGAAGCGGTCCCGGCATGAATCCCCAAAAGGGCGCCCGGCAACCCCGCCCCCGGCCGAAGGGGGACACAGGGCAATCACTGGAGATGCGGGGTCCGAAAGAATCCCCTCGATGGCGGTGAAGGGCGAGAGGCCGGAGGCGTGCCGGCCGTGGAGCTCGGACACGTATAGGTCCAGGTTAATGGCCGCGAACCTGACCCGGTCGGACAAATGGCGCCAGGCCTTCCCGCACGGGGGCGGACCAGGCTTCCCCGCGTCGGGAGGAGGAGCGGGCTTCCGCCCGGACGGAGACGCGGGCTGTTTCTTCATACGGGCCGGTGACCAGCCCTTCCGGTTCCCGAGGCTCGCTACCAGCTGGTCCACCACGTCCGCCTTGCTCGTCCTGTTGGAGTGGAGCTCGAGGCAGAAGGCATCGAGACGCTCCTTTTTGAGGCGGCCGTGGACGACGTTCAGGGCAGCGGCCTTTTCGGCCACGAACAGCACTCGTTTCCCGTCCCCCATGGCCTGGGCTATCATGTTCGCGATGGTCTGGCTCTTGCCGGTGCCCGGCGGGCCAACCAGGATGAAGGAGGCGCCGGCGGCGGCGCGGCGGACGGCGGAAAGCTGCGAGGAGTCGGCGGGGAGCGGGCAGAAGTCATATCTCGGATCGAGCTCCTGGTCCAGCTCGGAAGGCGAGGGAGACCAGATCTCCGGAAGAGCGGGGCCGCCGACAGCGTCGCCCGTGAGAATCCGCCCCACCGGCGTGTCGAACCTCCGGAGCCTTCTCAGCTCAATCAGATCCCTGCGCATGAGATGCCCGGCGAACGAGAAGAGGCCCAGGCTCGCGCCGTACCTGAGCTCCCAGCCACTGGGCTCGAGGCACCGCATCACCTGCCTCGCCCTCTCGGCGACCTTCATGATGTCCGGCCCGCTCGGGTTACTCGGGATCCTCTCCGCGAACTCCTCGAGGCCGCCGAGCCTGAAGTCCTGCCTGAGGATTTCAAGAAACGCCGGGTTCAGGAGCGGCTCTTCGCCCGTGCCCGAGAGGGTCCACCCGTCTCCGCGCACCTTTCGTTCCAGCCGTGCCGGAAGGAGGATGAGGGGTGCCTCTCGGAACTCCGCCGAATTCAGGGGCTTCCACCTTATCCTGAAAAAGGCCAGGTTCAGCGTGTTCGATCCGCCCTCCTGCAGATCCAGGCTCGCCTGCCTCTTAATCTCCAGAAGCTTCCTCTCCAGATCGGGGACATCGAGGTCGGCCAGGAGATTCCTCTCCAGGCAGATGTCCTCGGCAAGGCACAGCATGGCCTCCCGCCTGTCGCGTGGACTCCCGTCCTGCCGTGTCAGGAGAGCTTGCCGGGACTTCAGGAGCTCCGGGCCGGATATGACGGAAAACTTCCATTTCTCGTAGAGGCGGTCCTCCAGCCAAGTTGGGCTGAAGACCGCAAGTTCGACGCTCCTGACGCCGGGGCGGTAGTTCAGGAGAGCATTTTTCATGGTGGTGTCCAGGAGCCCCGCGAGCCAGCCGTCTATCCTGGATCTCCCGCCTGTGTCCTCCGTGACCTGGACGTCGGCATCACCTTCGGGAAAGGGCTGATGGCCGCCCCCGTCCGTCGCGCGGGACCCCGGCGGAAGGTCGGGGAAAAGCCCGTCGGGCGGCGGGAAGACGGGGCTATCCCCCGTCCCGGGTAAGGGTTCGGGACCTTCCCCGAGAAAAGGGGGTTCCGGGGGGATGGAAAGGCTGCGGTTCCGGTCCTCCCGTCCGCCGGGATCCGGCGTCCCGGCGAGGGGAAGGCCCGTGAGGGGCCGGGACGGAGGGAGGAGGAGTTCTGCCGGGTACGCGAGGAGCTTGCCCCCGCCTGCTGGGAGGCTGCTGGGGCCCATCCGCTCTTCGCGTTCCGCGAGGGCGCTCCTGACGTCCAGCACGCCCACGAATCCTGACTTCTGGAAGCTCTCCTCCGAGAGTTTCGTAGCCTCGTGGAGGTCGGGCACCATGCCGGGGAATCCGGCGTAGGCGAGATCGACAAGCGCCACCTCACGGCTTCGCAGCCGCTTCTTCAGAGGAACGGACTCGTCAGTCCAGGCGTCCATGAACTTCAGGGGCAGCAGCCAGGCCCCGAGATACAACCTCTCCTCGGTAAAGACGAAAAGCGTGTTCATGTCCAGATCGTCCAGGAGGGACGCCATGAGCAGACCCATGTCCAGTCCGGTCCCGGCCTTGCGGACGGCCAGGGCTGCCGGTCCCAGCACCTCCGCGCCGCCCAGGGGCGGCGCTCCGGGCGAGTCCTCAAGTAGCATCCCCGTGCGTAGGACCACCTCCCACGCCGCCGCAAGGATCCCCCAGGCGCCCACAGGATCATTACACAGCTCGCCGAGGGGTCTTCCCCCGCTGCGGGACGCGAGAAGGGAGCGGACCTTTTTCGACAGGGGGTCCGGGGCCGAGCGGTGGACGTGGAAGCACAGGGACTCGGTGTAGGGGCCGATCCCGGGCCAGTGCCAGAATGGGAGAACCCGGACTGGAAAGCTCGACTGCCGCGTCCCGGCATCGCGCCGGCCCATGACGACCGTCACGGCGACGTCCTCCGGCTCCCGGAGGGAGGACAGGTAGGGCAGGTCGAACTTCAGCCTGAAGCTTACGTGGTCAAGCCTGTGTGACAACCCGGAGCGGATCTCCGGGACGCTCACCGCGTGGTTGGCGAAGAAGGGCGGCGAGGACTCGCAAAGGGCAGTCAGACCCACCAGGCGTCCCCGGGACAGGTTCTCGACGGTGAGAAAGCGCAGGAGCGGAAAATAGTCGCAGACCGGGAGGGAGGCCAACCTGGACACAACCGGCTTGAAGGAGAAACCGTATTGAAAATCATCCGCCATCTGGAACCTTGTGAGGAGCATCTGCCCCTGGGGCGGGTACGGGTGCGGGACGGGCGGGAGGCAGAGGCCCCTACGGAGGTACCGCCGAGGCCAGCGGTTCGGAGGACGAAACCGGGCTTCAGCGCACAAGACCGGGAACGGGTGGCGATGGTGGGTTCCGAGCCTGAGCTCCTGCCCGTGACCTACCTCTGGCTGTCGGCTCCGGCATCGGTTCCACAGCAGGATACCGGGGCCGGAAAACGCCGTCCCGGACGTGCGCCCGTGACGGAAGTTCCGGGACGGCCGTACCCGGTGCAAGACGGCTGCCCGGCGGAGCGGGACTTCGGCGGGGAAGGGCCCCCGGAGGAGGCCGCCGGAACGCGACAGTCGATTCGGATGCGATGGGGAAATATAGCACCAAACCGATGGCGCGGCAACAAGGGCCTGACCGGCGTCAAGACCCGGAGGGGGAGACAGCGCGGCGGTGCGCACGATGAGCGGGTAGGAGCAGGAAAAGGTGAAGCGGGACACGGACGATTGGTTTCGGTCGGCTGGCGGCGAAGTCATTCCTCATGTTTTAGCCCAGGGGCAACCATGTCCGTTCATCGGTCCGACAAGGCCGGGAGCGGGAGCCGCGAAAATAGATTCCCAGATTCCGGGCGTGTTCGGAATGAAAGCGGCCAGGGCAGTAAGTTATATAATTATCTATAAAATACCATCAGATAAAGCTACAGCAGTAGTTAAATAACTGTAATTATTCAGGTCCTTCCCATGATGAAAAGAAGGCATGAACTTAATATGGTGGTTTGAGCACCCAAATAAGGCATTAGTACCGCAGCATACCCCCACATACTGCTGAGAATGGTTAA
>JAISEQ010000223.1 GCA_031264045.1 Deltaproteobacteria bacterium | reverse complement strand
GGTTGTCCGGGTTGCGCTCCCGGTCCGAGGGGACGGGCGGGCTCGGAAACGGAGGCTCTCTGCACGGCCGCTCCGCCGTTTTCCGGACGCTCCGGCATCCGGCATGGGGCCCGCTTGCGGACTTCGGGGCACCCCGGCCGCCCGTTCCGCCGCCGGGTCCGCTCAGGGACGGGGCCGCGTCCGCCGCGCGCGGGGCAAGGGGCTCGGATTGCCCGGGATTTCCGCTTCCGGCCCGCCGCTTAGCGCCGGGCCGGAAAGACCGGCGCCGCCCGTCCCGCGGGCTTCCCGTTCCGCGCTCGGACGGGCATGTTCCGCAGTTCCGTTCCGGCGCGCCGGAACAAGCCCCGGTTCCGCAGGGGAACGTCGGCGGCCGCGAAAACGAAAACGCGCGAAAATCGAAATGATCAATTGGAATTTCAGGTAATCGTTATATGTGAAAAGGTCGCCCGGAAAAATTTTCCGCATCGGGAAATGCGGATTCTGAAAAATGTCCGCCCTCCGCGCGCTACGGAGCCGGACGATCGTTCCGGTTCCCCGGCCGAAGCGGGGGCGGGCGGGCGTCCGGGCATTCGGAGGGGGGGACAAAAAAAACCGGGGCAGCCGTAAGGCGGCCCCGGTTCTCCTTGAAGGCGCCTCCGGCCCGGAGGCCGGAGGCTGGCATGTTCTACTCGTCCACGTCGGTTCCGGTGAAGACGCCGACCACGCGGCGGTTCTGGGCCCTGCCGGCATCGGTGGCGTTGGTGGCTATCGGCTGGCTCTCGCCGTAGCCCACGGACTGGACGCGGCTGGGGGAGACGCCGAACTGGCTGACCAGGTAGTCGCGGACCGCGGCGGCCCTGCGCTCGGAGAGGCGCTGGTTGTAGTCGTCGTTGCCCCGGCTGTCGGTGTGGCCCTCGACGACCGCGGTGGAGCCCGGATGCTGGTTCAGGAAGGTGGCCGCGCGCTCAACCTCGCCGCGGTACTGCGGCTTCACGACGGCCTTGTCGAAGTCGAACTTGACGTCGAGCGTGATGGTGACCGTGATGGGGCAGCCGTCCGCGTCGACCCTGTAGCCCGCGGGGGTGCCGGGGCACTTGTCGAAGGGATCGCACACGCCGTCGCCGTCGGGATCGATGCAGCCGGGGGCCGCGCCGAACTGGAAGGTGAGGCCGGCCTGGATGACGGGCGAGTTGTAGCGGCCGTGACGGAAATGCCTCTCGTCGTCGTTGCCCCGCTTGTCGGCGTAGAAGACCTCGTTCGCGTCGAGGCGGAGGGCCACGGTCTCGTCGAAGAAGTACTTGAAGCCGATGCCCGCGTTGTAGGTGAAGGAGTCGAAGTCGTGTCCGCGCTCGGAGTTGATCTTGACGCCGCCGACGCCGGCCGTGATGTAGGGGACGAAGTTGGTGCCGGTGTCGAAGTGCCACAGGGCGTTAAGGCGTCCGAGCATGAAGTCGTTGTCGCCGGAAACCTCGTCCCAGTCGTCCCAGTCGTCGTCGATGTTGGGGGCGACGGTTCCCATGAGCTCGAGGCCGAAGTTCTTGGTGAAGTTGTACCCGAGGCCCAGCGAGAAGGCGGCGCCGTTGTCCATGTCCATCCCGCTGCTGGGGAAGATGGCGCCGCCCAGCACGCTCAGGTGAACGGTCTTTTCAGACATCTGCGCCGAGGCCTGGTTCGGCAGGAATACGACGAGCGCCGCCAGAGCCAGGGTAAAGATAGTCGCTTTCATTAAACTCTCCTTGTGTCCTTGTTTCTGCCCTCGGTTCGTCAGGGAATCGGGTTTCAGGCCGTCAAGCGGCCTGGAAGGGGCCTGCCCAGGACCCCCCCCGCCGTCCTCCATGGGGGGCCGGGGCGAGAAATTGCGAAACGGCAAATATAGGTGCTGGCTCAGGGCGCCCCGCCCCCGATCGGAGGGGGGCCGGGGCGGCTGGCGGCCAGTGAAAAGAGATGCTCGGTTGCGGCGGGGAGCGGGTTCGCGCTTCCCGCCGGGACTCCGTGGGGGGGGCGGAATTCGGTGCCCGGCCCTTTCGGGCGTCCGCTCGCCGGGGACCGGGCGCAAACCCGGCTCACGGCACCACCAAACAGGTCACCCGGGGAGAATAACAGATGCTCAAAAACGTGTCAACGCTCCGCTCCCCCGAAAAACGGAGGCCCCCGGGAGCCCCCGGAAGCTCCCCCGGGCCCCCCTCCGGTCTTCCGGAGAGGCGGTCGGGCCGAGTCCGGGCGGGTTTATCTTGAAAAAATGATATTTTTTTCGTTTTTGAATCGTTTTCGACATTTCCCGGCGTCCGCGGACGGGCTCGCGCGGCCCCGTCCCCGGACGGGGCGCCCGCCTCCGGAGTCCGGGCGGCGGCAAATATTTTTTTCGGGCCGTTGAGGCTCCCGCAGGAGCCGCGAAGAGGAACCGTCGCGCGGCGGGCGCAAAATGCCGGAAGGTCCCGGCACGGCTCCCCCATCTGTGGATATCCGGCTTCTGGAAGACGTCAAGATCGGCAAAATGGTAATCTTTTAGGAAATATGAGTTGAGATCAAATAAAGAATTAACCCTTGTTCGTTCGACAGTTGCAAATTGAAGCAGCCAGGCACGTCCCGCATTCCTCGGGCCGGTGAAAAACCCGGAGCGGCGGGGGGAAGAAATGCCGGTCCCGCGAAAATTTCCTGCGGCTCCCCAGGCCTGCCGGAACTCCGGAGGCGGCGGCGGGGGCGTACGGAGAAGACGGGAGGGGGGCGGGCTGGCGGGCGCGGAATAATTTCTCAAGCGATTTCGGGCAGTTGGCGCCCGGAGACGGTTTCGGGGCCGGGCGCCGCGGCGGCCGGCCGGCATGTCGCGTCGCTCCGGTCCTGCCGGCGCTCCCCCTCCGCGTCAGTTCCGCCGCCCCGGAAGGGCCGGTCTCCCTTTCTTCCTGCAGCGCTTCCCGGACCCGGAGGGCCCGGAGGATCCGGAGGGCACGGAGGATCCGGAGGGCACGGGGCCCCCGGCATGCCCGGCGGCGCTTCCTCCTCCGCCCCCCGTTCCTCCTCCGGCGCCGGTTCCCGTTCCTCCCCCGCTCCGGGGGGCGGCTCCCGCCTTCCCGCGCCTCCTCCGGGACTTCGCGGTCAGGAGGAGGAAGAGGAAGGAGGCCCCCGTGAAGGCGGCGCAGAGGGGCGCCAGAAGATAGCCGCCCCTCACGTAGACGGTGGGGGTCTCGCGGCCCGCCAGGGGGACCTCGAGCGTGTAGACGTCTTTGGCGAACCGGGGCGAGGCGAAGAGCACCCTGCCCGAAGGGGAGATGAGCCCGCTTATTCCGTCGTTCGCGGCGCGGGCGAGGGGCAGGCGGGTCTCGGCGGCGCGCAGGGCCGCCATATAGAAGTGCTGGGCGGGGGCCCAGCTCTTCCCGAACCACGCGTCGTTGGTCGTGACCAGGAGCACGTCGGCCCCCGCCTCCGCCTGGCGGCGGGCCAGGTAGGGGAAGATGGACTCGAAGCAGATGAGCGTGCCGAAGCGCACGTCCCGGTGCTCTATGGGCGGCGTCCTCCCCCCCGGGCTGAAGTTGCCGGCCGCCCCCAGGACCCCCTGGAGGAAGGCAGAGCGCAGGAAGGGGAGGGTGTCAATCATGGGCACGTACTCCCCGAAGGGGACCAGGTGCTGCTTGTCGTAGCGGGGGCCCTCCCGGCCGTCCGGGTACAGGAGCCAGGCGCGGTTCCTGAGCAGGAAACGGCCGGTGTCCTCGTCCGCGGCGCCGGCGGCCACGCCCACCAGCATGGGCTCGCCGGCCTCGGCGAGCAGGTTTTTAAGCCAGACGGTCTCGAGGGGATCGCGCCCGTAGATGAAGGGGGCCGAGGTCTCGGACCAGACGGTCAAAAACGGCCTCGCGGCGGCCGCCTTCAGCGCCAGGGCCTTCGTGCGGCCCAGCACCTCGTCGCGGAACCTCACGTCCCACTTGTACTCCTGCTCCACCGAGGCCTGGACAACGCACAGATCTATCTTCCTGGCGGCCCTCGCCTCGTCCTCCCATATGTTGAAGGTGACTATCCCGTAGAGCGAGACGCCCATGACGCAGGCCGCCGCGGCCGACGCGACGGCCACCGTCTCCATCATCCTCTCGCGCCTGGGCATGACGAGGAGCGCGGCGAGGATGAAGTTCACGAGCGCGACGGGGAACCCCAGCCCGTAGGCGCCCACCAGATCGCATGCCCCCATGAGCTTCGGGCTCGTCGCCAGGGCCCCTGCCAGGGGAGTCCAGTTGAAGCCCGTGAAGATCCAGGCCTTCAGCCAGTCCAGGCCGGTCCACCACAGGGCGGCCAGGAGGGGGTTCGCCCAGAATCCCCTGCCCTCCGTGTCCCACCCGGACACGAGCCATCCGAAGATTCCCTGGTACAGGGCCAGGAACGCGGCGAGGAGCATGAGTATCCCCGCCCCCCCCCACGGTCCCAGCCCGCCGTAGCCGCTCATGACGTCGGCCAGCCAGCTGAAGCTGGCGAGCCCCAGTGCCATTCCGAAGATCCACCCGCACAGGAATGAGCGGCCGGGGGTCTGGCGGTGGCACGCGAGGTACAGGGGCGCGAGGCTCACCCACGCGAGCGGGTGCAGCCCCGTTTCCGGGAAGGCCAGTGCCAGGGCCACCCCGCCAGCCGCGGACAGCGCGGCGGCGGGCTGGGGGGCGGGTGGGAGGGAAAGCTTGAGGCGGGGGGGCATCGGGGAGGGGGCCTTTCCGGAACGGATGACTCCGGGGTGAACGGGAAGCCCGGGGAGGGCGGTGGCTGCCTGCCCGCGGCCCGTGCTCCGGGAGCGGCGCGCGCGGGGAGGAGGCCGTCGGGCCTCCGTGCCCGGGAGAGGAGTCCGGGGTATGATCAGGAGCCGGCGTCGGACGGCACGGGGAAGGCCCGGACGGGGCGGGGGACCGGAGGGCGGGCGGGGGCGGCGCCGCGGGGGAGAGCTGCCATTTTAGAGAAAAATGCCTTAAATGCCAAAGCCTGTGGGAAACGGGTGTCCGGGCGGACGCCGCTCCCCGTTCACGGAGATTGGCGAGTTGGGCGCGGCCCCCCGTTTCCGGAGGTTCCTTGGCGCGGCCCCCCGTTTCCGGAGGTTCCTGGGCGCGGCCCCCCGTTTCCGGAGGTTCCTTGGCGCGGCCCCCCGTTTCCGGAGGTTCCTTGGCGCGGCCCCCGTTTCCGGAGGTTCCTGGGCGCGGGGTACGACCCCCCCGGGCCGAGGCCCGGGTGCCCCGATCCGAACCGCGAAGCCCGAAACTCGCGGCGGACGGACTGGCTCGGGCGCCGCGGGAGGGCATGGTTTCAGGTGCTCCGCCGATCGCCCCGACCTGGTTTCCGGAGACCGGGCAGGATGGCTTCGGGCCTGGGCAGGGCCCGCCCGCTTGTCCTGCGGAAGGGGTTTTCAGGGGCGGCCGCACCCGTGCCGGCCCGCTCCGATGCCGGGACTCCGGCCGGTCCCGTCCCCCGTTCCCTCCTCGGCCGCGACGGGGTGGAGGGCGGGGATGTTCCTTCAGCTGAGGAGGGGCGCTCGTGTTCCCCCCGGCGAAGGCGGGGTCGGGTTCCCCTCCCACCGGAGGAAGGGTACGGAGGCTCTCTCAGCTGGGGAAGGGCTCCCGCCTACCTCACGGCGGAGGAAGATGCACCGGGAGTCCTTCACCTCGTCCGGGGGCGCGCGGGCCCGGACCGGCGCGCCCGGGATCGTGACTCGTCCTGTCTGACAATGCCGATATCGCTGAACAAAATTGCTTCAGAACGGGGATATCACCTGACATTGCGCTAAACATAGTTCCGTAATCCAGTGCCAGATCGTAATCCAGTGCCAGATAATGATGAGCGAAAAATTACCCTGAGCCCTTTGATGTCGCGCCGCGGCACGTGACTGTGCTCTTTGGTGAAATCGTCTGACGGATGTTGGGTGACTCGGATATCTGCTGGAGTTTCATGCCCATGCCGTCTCTGCAAAAATGGTTATTATTGAGGGCCTCGATTGATGTCCCGAACAGAGTCATGCCCTCCACGATTTGATCGCAGTATGCGTTGATGTGGGCGATAATGTTGATATCGCGCGTGTTGACCATATATCAGTATTTCCTCTCTGGCAACCTGCTCGATGAATTCTTCCCATAAATTTACCTTGATGACGAGGTCCAGCACCAGGCCCAGGGCTTCCGCCGGGCCGAGATAAAATCCGCTGAACTGGAAATAGGTTTTAATTTTTCCCATGTCTGCGATAAGATCAATATCGCTGTCGGGCCCCGCTTCGCCGCGCGCGTAGGATCCGAACAGCCATACGCGCTCGGCCCCGTGCCGGAGGGCTGCAGGTCCTGCTATAGTTTTGATGTCTTCCAGCGAAAGAACCATCGCCGGCTCCTTTCCGGCCCCCGATGTCCGTCCGGGACAGGCCCGGTCTCCCGCCGAAGCCCGGAACTCAGGACGCTCCCGGCATGATGGCAGCCAAGTCGCGGGAAATCGGCCAGCTTGCCGGACGTCCGGCCGCAGCCCCTTGTCCCCGGCGGGCCCGCCTCCCCGGTCCGCCCCGGCTCTGGGCGGCACGGATTATTCGGGCGCGGGGCAGCTCCCCGGACCCGGCCCGGGGAGGCGGACCCGGCGCCGGGGGCGGGTTCAGGACCCGCCCCGGCCCGCGCCCGGACGGCTCCGGGAGCTCCCGGCCGCGGGCGGCGGGCCGGGCGGAACGGGCCGTCCCCTGAAGCCCCGCGGGATCTCCAGCTCCAGCATGGCGCAGGAGAGTCCCGAGCCGATGCCCATCATGGCCACCCGCGTGCCGGGGACGAGGAGCCCCGCCTCCGAGGCCAGATCGAAGGTGTACGGCACCGCCGCCGCCCCCATGTTGCCGTAGAGGGGGTAGCTCCGGCAGACGCGCTCCCAGGGGAGGCCCAGGGCCTCGGCGAACCTGAGCGTGTTGGCCTCGCTCACCTGGTGGCAGACTATCAGGTCGAAGATCTCCGGGGTCCAGCCGAAGGCCTCCCTGCCCGCCTCGAAGGTCCGGGCGGCCAGCTCCACCCCGCGGACCAGGAGCTTCGCGCTGTCCGTGGTCATGCCCCCGAAGTCCCCCCGGCAGAGGTGGTTGGAGGAGCCGTCCGCCCTGGAGATCATGCGCCTGAGCCTGGGCATGGATTCCGACGGGTCCCGGCCCACCAGCATGGCGGCCCCGCCGGATCCCAGCGTGAGGGTCGCGAAGTTGTCGAAGAAGAGCTTCCGGTCGCACTCTCCCGCGAGCAGCCTGTCCAGGGTGCTCTCGAGCACCGGCCTGGAGTTCTCGCCGGCCACCACCAGCGCCAGATCGCACAGCCCGGCGTCCACCTGCAGGGCCGCCAGGTTCAGCCCGTCCATGAAGCCCAGGCAGGCGCTCCCGAGATCCAGCGCCGCGCACTCCGGGGACAGACCGAGGGCGCTGTGGATTATGGAGGCGGTGGAGGGCTCCAGGAAGTCGCGGCCCACGGAGGTGGAGTACAGGAGATCCACCTCGTGCGGCCCGAGCCCGGATCCGGAGAAGAGCGCCCGGGCCGCCCTCGTCGCCCCCAGGCTCGGCCGGGCGCCTGCGGGGTAGAGCCGCCTGGCCTCGATGCCGGTCATTCCGGAGATGAGCCCCGCCGGCAGGCTCAGCCGCCTCAGGAGGGGTCCGAGCGCCTCCTCGAGGGCCGCCGACTCCAGGACGTCGGGCCCCTCGTCCCTGGCCCAGGCCAGGACGGAGGCGTCAGAGTATACCGGCGGTCGGCGCATGCTGTTTGGCGGTCAAAGGGGGATGTGATAACATTCTGTCTCGGGGCCGGCGGTGCGACCGTGCGGGCGGGCGGCGCGGCCGTCCGCGTCCGGGCGGCGACCGCCGCGGGCTCCCGCGCGCCGCCATATATAATGTTGGGCCGCCCCGGCTCCCGGCGGCTTCCGGCCGGCGGCGGCCTTCTCCGGGCGGGGGGCGCGCCGCGCCCCAGGGAGACGGGGACCGGAGCGGCGGGCGGACATGCGGAAAAGCAACAGGACGGCCGGCGCCGACCGCGGCCGGGAGGCGCCCATCCGGGCGCGAGGGGTAATTTGCCATTATGCCGGAACTCGAAAGCCTCCGCAAGACCAAGATCGTGGCCACCATCGGCCCGGCCTGCAGCTCCCGCGACACCCTGGGGCAGATGCTGGACGCGGGCCTGAACGTCGCCCGCCTGAACTTCTCCCACGGGACCCACGAGAGCCACTGCAAGGACATGAGGAACCTCCGGGAGCTCGCGGCCGAGCGCGGCCGAGAGGTGGGCATCCTCCAGGACCTCTCCGGGCCCAAGATCCGCCTGGGGGCCATCTCCGAGAGGCGCCTAGATACCGGGGACAGGATCCGCCTCGTCTCCGGGTCGGGGGACGCCCCGCCCAACGAGCTGACCGTGAACTACGACTCCCTCGTGGAAGACGTGGCGGTCGGGAGCAGGATCCTCCTGGCCGACGGGACGATGGAGCTGAAGATCACCGGCTCCGACGACACGGGGCTGGACGCGGAGATACTGACCGGGGGCGTCATAAGCGCCCACAAGGGCGTGAACCTCCCCGACAGCAACCTCTCCATCAGGGCCTTCACGGAGAAGGACAAGCTGGATCTGGCCTGCGGGCTCGAGGCGGGCGTGGACTTCGTGGCCATGAGCTTCGTGCGCCACGAGGACGATCTGAAGCCCGTCCGCGAGATGATCCGCCGGAGCGGGAGCCCGCCCCTGCTGATAGCCAAGATAGAGAAGCCCCAGGCCCTGGGCCGCCTGCAGCAGATTCTGGACGTCGCGGACGGCATCATGGTCGCCAGGGGCGATCTGGGCGTCGAGATGGCCATAGAGGAGGTCCCCCTCATCCAGAAGCGCCTCATCCAGTCCGCCCGGCACCGGGGGAAGCTGGTCATAACGGCCACCCAGATGCTGGCCTCCATGGTCTCCTCCCCCAGGCCCACGCGCGCCGAGGTGACCGACGTGGCGAACGCCATCCTGGACGGCACCGACGCAGTGATGCTCTCCGACGAGACGGCCGCGGGGCAGTTTCCCGTCGAGTCGGTCGCCATGCTGGGCCGCGTCGCCCGCTCCACGGAACCCCACATGGACTCCGAGGGGTTCCTGGCCGAGAAGCCCGCCGCGGAGGTGGACGCCATGGGCTCGAGCATCACCCGCGCGGTGTCCATGCTGGCCGACGAGCGCAAGGCCAAGGCCATAGTGGCGGTGACCCAGGGCGGCACCACCGCGAGGCTCATATCGCATCTGCGCCAGCAGGTGCCGGTGGTGGGCATGACCTCGTCCCGCACCACCTACCGCCAGCTCACCCTGGCCTGGGGCGTAATCCCCGCCATGGTCCAGGCCTGCGACTCCATCATGCTCATCGAGCAGCTGGCCTCGGAGTTCCTGGTCCGCAACGGCCTGGCCCAGAAGGGCGACGTGGCCTTCATCACCTGCGGGCTTCCCCTCCAGACCAGCGGCACCACGAACCTCATAAAGCTCCTGGACATAGGCGACAGCCTCTAGGCGCGGCCTCCCTCCCGCCGCCGCCCAAGATCTCCGGCGGGCCGCGCCCCGGGGCGGGGACGGGTTCCGGGCACGGGCGGAAGGGTTCCCCGGCCCTCCGGGCCCGACCGGAGGACGGCGCGTCCGGAAGCGGGGAGGACCCCGGGGAAGTGGAGCGCCGCCGGGCATCCGCCGGGGATCGGGGCCCGGGATCGGCGGATCGGCACAGGTCCCCGGAATTCTCGTCCGGCGCCGGAATTTCTGTTTCGGGGCCCGGGATCGGCCGGCCGGGAAGGGCCTTCGGGATCTGTGCGCGGGAACGGCCTTCGGGATCTGCTCGCGGGATCGGCCGGCCGGGCTCGGCCTTCGGGATTCTGGTCCGGGATAGGCGGCCCGGGATCCGCGCCTGACGCCGTCCGCCTCCGGCCCCGGCGGAAGGGACGGCGCGGGCGGCGGCCCGCCGTCTGCCGCGGAGAGCGTCCCCTCCAGAGATTTCTTCAGGATTTGCCGGGGCCGTCGTGCGGTTTCCGGCCTTGCGCACCGTGACTGCCGGGCGCGCGGCCGGGCGCGCGGCGGATCTTGCGGAGTCGCGCGGCGGTAGCGCAGCTCAGGCGCCGCGCCAACTGGCTGCGCTGTCCCCCTCCCGGCAACCCGCGAGGGTCATAAGTTTCCGCCCGGACGGCCCGGTTTTGCGGCCCGCGATTTGCACGAAAGACCGCGGGCGCGATGCCCCCGCCCGGCCCCGCCCGCGGCGGGCCGCCGCTCCTTCCGGAACGCCGGGCGCCCCATCCCTTCTCCCTTCAGGCGTCCCCGGCCTCAGGTCCTCGCGGCCAAGGCCTGGCGCCTTCCCCCGTCCCCGCCCGCAAGCCATGCGTCCCCCCGTCGCCCCGTTCCTCCGCCGCTTCAGCGCGGGGGAGCCCGTGCCGATAAGAAACCGGAGGGACCGTGAAGCCCCAGGCGAGCGGACCGTCCCGCACAGCCCCCCGAGCCGCCCGGAAAGAGCCATGACCCTGAACAGCAAGAGAGCGAAGGTTTTCGTCAAGGTGCCCTGTCCCGACCAGATGGTCCACGTGAGGGTCTACCCCCCCGACAGCCTGATGGAAGTGAAGATCTCGCCCGAGGGCCTGGCCCTGGAGATAAAGGTGTTCCCGCGCGGGAGGACCGTGGAGGTCCAGGTGACCCCCGCCCCCGACGACGCGGAGGATCGGGCCGGCGGGCCATCCGGCGGGGGGAGTCCCCCCGGGTCGGGGGACCCCGGCACGGACGGCGGGCCGGTGCCCGCCGGCGGCGGGTCGGGGGACGGTCCGGATGCCGGATCGGACGGCGGCCCGGAAAGCTCGCCGGCCGCTGGCACCGGAGCCGGCGGCTCCGGCGGGAAGCCGGGCTCCCCGCCCCCGGGCGGGCAGGTTCCGGGCGCGCCCGATTCCACCTTCACGGCCGTGGCCGCGTCCCAGATAGACCAGGACATAGATCTCTCCGGGCTGGACGCGGGCGAGACGTCTTTCCGGGAAGCCGCGAGCTTCCGGGAGGCCTTCGCCACGTCCCTCGGCGGGGACGATACGGATCCCGGCGCGGGCCCGCCTCCCCCGTCCCCGTCCTCCACGTCCTTCGCGGCGGAGGCAGGGCGCGGCGAGGACTCCTCCTTCCCCCTGGCGGAGGCCCCGCTGGCGGACGAGCCGCCCACCCCCGAGGAGCTCCGGGAGGAGCTCCGGAGCCTCCCCCCGCGCCTCATAGACGTCGCACAGACAGCGGATGACGTCTCGGATTTCCAGCAGGTCCCGGAAGGCGGGGCGGCGGATTTCGGGAGCGGGTCCGGGGACGGCGGGGAAGAGCCCTACGACGAGGATCTGCCCTTCGCCGAGGACGCCCCCGGCGGGGACGCGTCCCCCGCGGACGGCGCCCCCGCGGGCCGGGAGCCGCTCCCGGGCGCCGATCCGGACGGCCCCGCCTTCGGCGGGGTTCTGGACCCGGCCTCGCGCGACTTCATAGAGAACGCCCCGGCTCCTCCGGTCGGGCTGTCCCCCGTGACCGAGATAGCGGCCGAGCTCGGCGCCGGGCCGCTTTCGTCCCCCGCGGAGGAAGGGAGCGGGGAACCCCCCGAGCCCGTCCCCCCGGCGGAGGAGGCCTTAGGCCCGGGCCTGGACACGGATGCCCGCTCGTTTATCGAGGACGCCCCTGCCCCCCCGTTGGAGAGGAGCCCCGTCGCGGAGATAAGTTCCGAGCTCCAGGGAGCCGGCTCCCCGTCCCCGGCACCCGACGGGCCTGAAGATTCCGTCCCCGCCGCGGACGGGATTTTCGGGAACGGCCTGGACATCGAAGCCAGATCCTACATAGAGGACGCTCCCGCCCCTCCGGTAGAGAAGCTGCCGGTGACGGAGGTCATCTCCGAGCTGGCACCTCCCCCGTCCGTCCCGGCCGGGGAGCCTCCGGCGGCCCCCGAGGCCGAAGTCCCGGCCGTCCCGGGAACCGATGTCCGGCCCTCCTCCGAGGCCGCTTCCGAGGCCGAAGTCCCGGCCGTCCCGGGAAACGATGTCCGGCACTCCCCCGAGGCAGCTTCCGAGGCCGAAGTCCCGGCCGTCCCGGCCGAGGAGTCTCCGGCGGTGACCGAGGCCGAAGTCCGGGAAATCCTGAAGGCCGCCTCCCCTCCTTCCGAGCCCGCATCCGATGTCCCTGTCGGCACGGGCGTTCCCCCCTCGTCCGGCGCCCGTGAAGCCGACGGGACGGAGATCGGGTCCCCCGCCGCTTCCGGTACGGACCACGGCCCCGATCCGGAGGCCGAGGCCCAGGCGAGGGTGCTCTCCCGCCTTCTGGTGGACAGCCGCCACGGTGCGGAGGAGCCGGGCGGTGCCGTGGACGACGGGAAGGCAGGCGCGAACTTCGCGGACTTCCTTGTGGGCGGGGAACAAGGGTCCACCCCGGTGGTGGAGATAGACGAGACCCCCGGCCCGGTGGACATCCCCGGCGTGGACATGGCTGCCGGCGGCCCCTGGGGCCCTGCCGGGCCGGCGGTCTCCGAGGCGATGGCGGTCCTCGCCCCGACCCGGGAACCGGAAGCCGCCCCGGATCCGGGCGCCCGTCCCCCCCGCAAGACCGTGATATCGCTGGACGACTACGCGGACGACCCGTCCGATTCCCGTACCCCCTCCGGCCCGAGGCTTCTGGCCGGCCCGGCCCTGGCCGAGATTTCGGCGCACGTCTCCGCCTTCGACCCCGACCTGGACATCGATCCCGGCGAGGATGAGGATGCCGAGCCCCAGCCCTTCACCGTGGAGAGCGGATCGCTCGCGGGCGCCCCCGTGAAGCACGTGCGGGACGCGTCCGTCCCCGGCCCGCCCGCGGCGCCGGCCGCCGGCGCCCTGCCGCTCACGGGAGCCTTTCCGGTCCTCGAGGCCGAGTCCCCTCCCGAGCTCGTGACCGCCCACCCAGCTGACTTACGCGAGGACGTCCCGGCGCGGGCCGCCGGTCCCCTCCTGGAGGATCTGGACTTGGACGATCCGCCTCCCGCGGCCGCCCCGGGGCCCCTGGAGGATCTTGACGATGAGCCGGCCCCGCCGCCGGAGCGGCGCGACGATCCCTCCGGAAGCCTCCTTTCCCTGGACGGGGACGGAGTTCAGGACTCCGGCGTGGCGCGGCATTCCTCCCCCGCCCTGACGGCCCCGGAAGATCCCGGCCTGACGGCCCCGTCCGACGGCGGGGGGGGGGAACCTTTCCGGGAGGCGGCGGAGCCCTCCCCGGAGCCGGAAGATCCGCCGGAGGACACGCCCGCTCCCGCGGAGCACCCGGCAGCTGCATCGCCGGCAACGCCGGAGCCGGCACCGCCGGCGTCCTCGCCGGACCCCGGGGAATCTGAGCCCTCCCCCGGGCTTTCCGCGTCCGCGTCCGGGCGGGAAGACGGCAGCGGCGGAGCGTCCGCGGAGGTTTCGTTCGGGACGGGCGGCATCGCGCCGGCCGCGTCCGCCGCAGGGGGTTCCGCTCCCGCTCCGGAGCCCTTCGGGCCCGCTTCCGTGCCGGAAGGGCCTCTCGGTGCGCCCGGCGATGCGGTGCCCGGGCTCGCGTCAGGCGCTGCAGCCGATCTGGATTCCGAGCCGGATCCGGACGAGCTCGGCTCCGGGCCGGAAATGAGCCTCGGGCTGGCCCCGGTGACGGCCGCCATCTTCCCCGGCGGGACCGAGCCCGAGTTCGGGCCTGCCGGCGATGTTGCCGGTGCGGATCCGGAGCTTGAGGCGTTCGTTCCCGTTCCGGAAGAGGCCTTCGGCACCTCCGAAGCGGAGCCCGGCGCCGCTCCTCTGGAACTGCCCGGGGATCTCCCCGAAGGCGCTCTGTCCGAAGATCTCCAGGAAGGCGGTCCGTCCGAAGATTTCCAGGAAGGCGCACTGTCCGGAGATTTCCAGGAAAACGTTCTGTCCGAAGCTCGCCCTGAAGACGTCCCGTCCGGAGATTTCCCTGAAGACGTTCCGTCCGGAGATCTCCGGGAAGACGCTCTGTCCGGAGATGTCGCTGAAGACGCTCTGTCCGGAGATGTCGCTGAAGGCGCTCTGTCCGGAGATGTCGCTGAAGACGCTCTGTCCGGAGATGTCGCTGAAGACGCTCTGTCCGGAGGGATGCTTTCGGAAGAAGTGTCCGGAGAGCTCCCCCCGGAACCGCTTTCCGCCCCTGCCGTAAGCCGGTTCCCGGCCGGGCCCGGCATGGTCCCCGAGACCTTCCCCGGGGCGGGGGACGAGGTGTCCGTCCAGCCGGCCGGAGAGGCTGCGGAGGGACTGGCGGTCCGCCCGCTGGAGGTTCCGCCGGATTTCGGAGGATGGGTCGAGGCGGACGAGCATGAGCTCTCCGCCGGGGGATTCCGCTCTGCCGGCGCAGGGGACGATCCCGAGGCCGTCCTGAGGGAGGCTAGTTCCTTCTCCTCGTCCAAGCTTCCCCCGACGGGCCCCTCCGCGTCGCTGTGGGCAGACCCCGCCCGGAGGATCGGGCACGACGCCTCCTCCGGGGCCGAAGCCGGGGAGGCGCCCGCGGCCGCCATGAGCGACTATCTGGAGTCCAACACCGACTACGTGGGCGCGGACACCGGGTACGTGGAAGGTGCGCACCAGATCCCCCAGCAGGCCCCTCCCTTCGAGATGCGGCCGGCCGGCTCCACGCTGGAGACACCCTACTCCGCCGCCGCGAGCGGGGGACGCTCCCGTCCGGAGACCTCCACCGCCGTCATCGTCAATTACCTGGACGATCGCGACGACGGGATCTTCGCCGAGGAAACGGAATCCGGCGAGCTCGGCGCCGAGGACGATCTGGACATAGATCTGCTTGACGTGCCCCCGCCCGCTCCGTTCCTGGCCAAACCCATGGTGCCAGTCCCGAGGGATCCCAGATGAGGGCCGGCGGGGCGACGGGCACGGACGCTCCCGTCCGCCCCCCGCGGGGTTCCGGACCGGGTTCCGAATCCGGACCGGGATTAGGATTAATATCGGGATCGGGATCGGGAACCGGGGGAAGAGCGAAGGCCGGCCTGCGGGGAAGCCGCGGATCCCTCCGGGCGGCATCCCGCCCAAACTCAGGATTCGTCAGCCTTTTCCTGCTCCCGGCGTCCTTTGCGGTTCTGGTCGTCCTCGCCTTCATGCACGGCACGGCCATGGGCCAGCTGCATCCCCTCCGCGAGCTCTCCGTGGCCGAGGTGCGGACGGCGCTCGAGTGGAAGATAGCCCGCGGGGCCAGCTACCAGACCATCTGGAACACCGGCTACGACTACTTCCGGATACACCTGCGCAACCAGGACACCGCCGAGACCATCTACAGGGCTTTCCTGGCGGTGCGGGGCAACACGGACGAGCAGCAGCTGGCCATCCGGCAGGCGGCAATATACTGGCAGAAGGTACACGACTACGGCATCACCAACGTGCCCGTGGGAATAGACAACAGCTACCGGGACACCGTGCCGGCCCCGCGGCGCGGACGCGAGGGCACCCTGCGCATGGCCCGCCCGAAGGGAGGCCCGGTGCCCATGCGCGACTCCGAGGCGACCCTCGCGAGGCGCGCCGAGCCCAGAAGGCGGCTCGACGGCAGGCTGGACAATCCCTGGCCCGGCCGGTACTACTCCGGCGTCTACCCGGACTACCTGCCCCCCGACAGGGTCCGCGAGCGCCGCGAGGCGAGGGAAAAGGCTGCGGGAGGCCGGTAGGAGATCCCCGCGCCCGGCGTTTTGGCCGGAAGTTTCGGAAGGCGCGCCTTCGGACGGGTGCCGGGGGAGCGGTGCCTGTCCCCGGCGCCCGTTTCTTTCGCGGCGGACGCCCTTCCCGCATGCGGTTGCGGAAACGGCTTCCGCTCCGGGCGGAACTCCTGAAGCCGGACTTCCGCGGAACTTTACCCGGTTTCGCCGCAGGTTTCAGGCGTCAGCGTCAGCCGCCGGGATTCGCTGGTCCGCCTTCAGAATCGGGATGTCCG
>JAISEQ010000178.1 GCA_031264045.1 Deltaproteobacteria bacterium | reverse complement strand
CACTCGGACGCCCCCGGAACGTTCACGGACCGGCCCGGGGACGCACGTGCCGCAGGCGAGGCCCTTCCGTCCCCGCGCTCCGACCTCTGCGGCCCCGCTATCCGCCCGCCGCCTCCCCGCCCCCCCACGAGTCCCCGCCGCCATGCCCCGTCGGGCTCGAGGGATTTTATCCAAGGCCAAACTCCCGATTTCACCGGACAGAATCCAAGATATGCTAAACTTGGGCCGTGATCGCCCCCGCGCCTCCGGCAAAGAGCCCACGACCGGCACCAGGCCGCAGGTCCCGCGCCATGACCCCTTGAAGCCCGCATCATCAACTCATGAGCCTTAACCCCGTGCGCCAAGGACCTTTCGTCCCGAGCCTCGCCCTGCGGGCTTCGGAACATGGGCCTCCGAGCACCCTTCGGCGGAACAGGATCCCTCCCATGAACGACAACGAAAAGGCGGCGGACCCGAAACAGGACTTTTCACGCCACCCGCTCTGGGACGACCTTTCGGCCCTCGAGCCTTCCTCGGTCGCCCTGAAGTCGGGGGCGGCCGTGAGCCTGACGGCCGGCAGCCCCGTCTACACGCTGGGCTTCATGGGTGCCGACTACGAGCTCCGTCTCCGCGAGCGGAACGCCGTCTCCCCGCCAGGCCGCCCGGAGCTCGGCTACTACCCGAAGATCGTGCTCCTCTCCTATCTGCTGAAGTCGGCGACCGGCCCCTCCCCCGGCCTGGCGAGCCGCGAGGTGGGACCACACAGCCTCCCCTGGGGGGATCTGTTCTTCCAGGGTCCCCACGAGCTTCCCAAGGCCCTGCTGGCGGACGCCTTCGGGGACGATCCCGAGGCCCTGGGGAGGGCATCGGCGCTGCTGGGCGCCGAACGCACCGGGAAGCTGGCCTGGAAGGCCAGGGTACTCCCCAACGTGGAGGTCTACTGGTACCTGGAGCCTCCCGACGACGAGTTCCCCGCAGAATCCAGATTCAACTACGACGCCAACATCTGCTACTACCTGGGCCTGGACATGATCTTCGGGCTCTCGAACCACCTGGCGGAAACCCTGGTGTCCTCCAGGTGCCCATGAAGCCGACCCTTCAGCTGGATCCTGCCCCATCTCCCCGAAATCCGGCCAGGACCCGGGTCATGCGGGCCACGGGCACCACGGTGCCCGCCTCCGGCCAACAGCCCGAGCGCCACCAGGAACCCGCCTCCGGCCAACAGCCCGAACGCCACCAGGAACCCGCCTCCGGCCAACAGCCCGAGCGCCCCGGAGCAAGCCGCACCCCCCTTCCAGTCCTCCCCTGCGCCGGGTACCGGACGGATCGATGCCGCCTCTCCTCCAGCCGACCGTTCAAAACTATCTTGCGCGAGGAATCCCCCGGAGCTTGCTCCGGGGAGGAATCGCGCCCTCCTTCCCCGGATCTCACGGCGGCGGGGCGCAGGCGGCGGGAGGAATTGCCGTCTCCCCTCCGGCCACCTCTTCTTCAGGCTGCACCACGAGCTTCCCAAGATCCCGCTCGCCGAGGCCTTCGCGGACAGTCCCGAAGCCCTCGCGAGGGCCTCGGAGGCCGTGGGGGCGCGTTCCAACGGCACCCTGGCCTGGAGAGCCAGAGTCCTCCCCTTCGCGGAGATCTTCTGGTACTTGGATCCCGCAGACGACGAGTTCCCTGCCGCCGCGCGTTATAACTACGACGCCAACATCTTCTACTATCTGCCCCTCGATGCGGTGTTCGGACTCACCTGCATGCTCGCGGACCCTCTCATATCTCTCAAGGGCAAGTGACACTGGACATCCCGAAGCTCTCCCTTCCCCCGGGCAGGCCGTACCCTGCGCCAGGCCCGGAGACGGTCCCGGGGAAATCCCCGGGAAAGGCCGAGGGGAAGGCCGTCCGCCCGGACGCGGGAGGACGTGGATCCCGCTCCGGGGCCCGAGAGACGGGCTTCCCGGAAGACCGGGCCCTTCCGCCCCGCCCAGGGAGGCGGAAACCGGAATTCAGGACGCGGGCCCGCTCCGGGTCCAGAATGGCGGGCTTCCCGGATGACCAGGCCCTTCCGGCCCGCCCTGGGAGGCGGAAACCGGGGTCCAGGACGCCGGCCCGCTCCGGGTCCAGAAAGGCGGGCTTCCCGGATGACCAGGCCCTTCCGGCCCGCCCAGGGAGGCGGAAACCGGGGTTCAGGACTCGGGAACGCACCCGCAAGCGGTCCGCCAGACAGGACCGCGCCCCGTTAAGCTTGACCCGGGCCCCCGGAGGACTTATTGTTCGGAAGAAGCCTCTCGCCGCCCCTCTCCGGGGCTGCGGCGGTTACCCCCAGACCGGCCGACGGAAGCGGCCCCCGAGGCCGAAGCCGACGGCCCCGGACGGCCGGCCATGAAAAGGAGCCCCCTGCCATGATAAATATAACGCCCCTGGCGCTGACCAACCTCACCGAATTCCTGACCGGGCAGAAGGCCCTGCCGTCCGTGCGCGTCCACCAGACCCCCGCCGGCTGCGGGGGAACCTCGGACGGCTTCCTGGCGCTGTCGGTGGACACGCCCAACGATCAGGACTTCAAGACCTCGGCGGGCGATCTGACGCTCCTCATCTCCCGCAAGCTCATGGAGGTGACGGGAGACGTCACAATCGACTTCAAGACGGTCGGAGGCGACTCCGGCTTCGTGGTGGAGACCCAGAAAATCATGCCGGTGCAGGAGCAGGACTGCGAGGGCTGCACAGGCTGCTTCGTCTAGTCCACCGCTTCCCCCTTCAGGCCGGGATCCCGCCGCAAGCCGGGTCCCGGCCTTTTTTTTTGCACTTCCCTGCCCGTCACCGCCCCTTCCCTCCCCGTCACTGCCCCTTCGCGGCCTGCCCGAGTTCGATTCCACCGCAATGATCTCCCCCCTACCTAATCCGCCAGCCCCCCTTTCCACCCCGAAAGGGAGGGCGAACGCCATGCGGCAACGTCATTGCCCCCCGCACTTAAGCCTCACCCCGCCCGTACGCGCTTCCCCCGTCAGGGCACTCCGGCATCCGAAATCTGCCGAACGGAAATGAAGGTGAGGGCAACGGCAGGACAGCAGAATCGGAGGAATAGGCGGAACGGCGGAAAAAACGGCTTGATCCTCAATGGGATGGGCGGTATGATGATTTCTAGTCCATAAAATCCTGTATCCCGAACGTGCGGACCCCCGCTATGGAGGAATCACCATGAGAGGCATTTTCCCCGGCCTGTCGGCGGTCGCCCTCGTTCTTCTTTTTGCGCTCCTGGCGAACCCGGCCGGCGGACACGGCGACCGGTCTCGCGCGGAAGGAGCCCCTGACCCTGGTTGGAAGGGTTTTCAGCTTAACACTACAAAGATCTTTAAAAAATAATCCATCATCCTGCTGGTTCTGATCCTGGACGGACCATTTTTAATTTTGCCTTGAAGTGGGACCAGAAGGAGTCTGTCTCACTTCTAAGCATGTAATTAACCTCTGCCATCGTCTGTTTCAACTTGGGGATAAACTGCCGAATTATCGCGACAATCATACCTATCGTCAGGATCTGTTG
>JAISEQ010000167.1 GCA_031264045.1 Deltaproteobacteria bacterium | reverse complement strand
TCCGGTTCGTTCCCTTTCCTGTCCGGCCCGCTCCTGTCCTTCCGGCACGATCCCTTCCGGTCCAACCCGGTCCTGTCCTTCCGGCACGATCCCTTCCGGTCCGGCCCGCTCCTGTCCTTCCGGCACGTTCCGCCTCCCGGCAAAATTCATCCTGCCCCCGTGCCCTCGTATTGCGGAACTCCGCTCCGGATCCGATCTTCTCCCGCCCGGCGGGCCGGCTCCCCGCGCCAGCCTTCCACCCCGCGCCAGCCTTCCACCCCGCGCCCGCCTCCCACCGCGCGGCCGTCCGCCCATGGGCGGCGGAAAATCCCTTCCCGTACGGTGACGGCATCCCAGCCGCGCCCTCCGGCAACCCCCAGGAGCCTGAGACCCCCGCAGGCGTCGCGTCCGCGATGCCGGACCGGTCACAGTTTCAGGGCGCCCCTCCGCTCCAGCCCTCTCAGGGGACGCCGGGGCCGTGCGGCCGCGAGTGCTCCGCTCAGGCGGTCGGGGGTAAGGCCGATGCCTTGTCCGGAAGCGAGAAGAGGAGTAGAATCCTTCAGACGCGCCGTCCTCCTGGCGCCTGCCGACCGACCCCGGAACGGGGTCTTCCCGATGCGGGGGGCGACTTTGCTCATCTTAACCAGGAAAATCGGGGAGACCGTCACCATAGGGGACGAGATCAAGGTCCAGGTGGTCGACGTGAAAGGCCGCCAGGTGCGCCTCGGCATTACCGCCCCCGCCGAATGGGCGGTCCACCGCGAGGAAATCTTCATCAAGATCCAGGAACAGAACCTCCAGTCGCTCAGGACCGACGCCTCCGACCTGCAGTCCGCCGCCCAGCTCCTGGACTCCGTGAAGCCCGGTGCCCGCCGTGAGTGAGACGGGAGGGACCGGCCCCCAGGACAGTGCCGTGATGAAGATCATGACCCAGCGCTTCGGGGAGATGGAAATCCACCCCGACTCCATAGTTACGGTCATAGGCGGCATCATAGGATTCCCCGATCTGACCCGCTACGTCCTCATCCAGCGGCCCCACGACGCGCCCTTCTACTGGCTTCAGTGCCTGGACGATCCCACGCTGGCGCTGGTGCTGGTGGACCCCGTGCTATTCAAGAGCGACTACGCGCCCTCGCTCCCTCCCGGACTCACCCACGACCTGGGCGACGGCGGCGGCAAGGTGGTCCTCTTCGCGATAGTGACCATCCCCCAGGGCCGTCCCCAGGACATGACCGCTAACCTCCTGGGCCCCCTGGCCATGAACCCCGCCACCCGCAGGGCCCGCCAGCTCGTTTTGGACGACAGGCTCTACACCCACCGCCACCCGATCATCCCGGACAGCAAATGAGCGAAGGCGATCCGCAGACCTGCGGCGGACGCCGCGGTCCCGCCCCCCCCTCAGGGAGACGGAAGGCGGCCCTCGGCTGCGAAAACCCGCCGGGAAAGTCCGGAAGCGCCTCCGCCGCTTCCGGGTCTTCCGGAACGTGCGCATCGTCCGGAACGTCCGGGTCTTCCGGAACGTCCGCGTCTTCCGGCCCTTGCGGATCTTCCGGATCTTCCGGAAAGTCCGGCGGCCGCGCCGCGCCCCGCGGCCCCGATCTCTCGGGTCTCCCGCCCCTGGCGCGGGAGTTCCTGGAGCACATGCGGGCCGTCAGGAACCGGAGCGCCAACACCGCAGACGCCTACGCCTCCGACCTGAGGAGCTACTCGGACTTTCTGGCCGGGCGCGGCGCCGAGCTCCACCTCGCCGGGAAGACCCACCTGAGGGCCTACGTCCTGAGCCTCCGGGCCAGGCTGGACAACTCATCCATAGCCCGGGCGCTTTCGGCCGTGAAGACCTTCCACCGCTGGCTCATGGCTGAAGGCAGGGAGGACTCGAGCCCGGTGGCCGGGGTGAAGAGCCCCAAGCTGGCCAGGCGCCAGCCGAGGTTCCTGTCCGTGAAGGAGGCGGAGACCCTGCTCGGCGCGGACGCGCCGCGGGGGGCAGGCGTTCCTCCCGACGCGGGCGTCCGCTCCCGGGCCGACGGCCCCGACGGGGACGCAACCTCCTCCCTTGACGGGCTCGGGAAACCTCCGGGAGCCGGGAGCGCCCGGCCGGATCCCCACCTGGCCCGCGACCAGGCGGTCCTGGAGCTCGCCTACTCGTCCGGGCTCCGCGCGGGGGAACTCTCCGCCCTGGACATAGGCGATCTGGATCTCCGCGGGGGCTGGGTGCGCGTGCGCTCCGGCAAGGGGGGCAAGGGCAGGGACGTGCCGGTGGGCCTCCCGGCGGCCGGCGCCCTGGCGGCATGGCTCCCGGAAAGGGACGCCCTTCTCGGATCCCTTCCCCCGTCTCCGGCCGGCCCTTCCGGGGCGCTGTTCCTGGGGGCCCGCGGCGGAAGGCTCCACGACCGCGAGATAAGGCGGCTTCTCCAGAAGCGCCTGGCGAAGACCGGGCTGGACTCCGCGTACTCGCCGCACAGCCTGAGGCACAGCTTCGCGACCCACCTCCTGGAGTCCGGGGCGGATCTCAAGGCCATCAGGGACATGCTGGGCCACGCCTCGCTCGCCACCACGGAACGCTACACCCACCTGGACGTCGCTTCCCTCAGAAGGGCCTACCGGGCCCACCCGAGGGCGACCTCGGAGAACGGACGCCCCGGGGGTCGGGACGGCCGGGAATTCCCCGATCCCGACCGCCGGGACTTCCCCGGTCCGGACGCCCGGAACTTACCCGACGCCGGAGACGTCCGGCTTGTTCCGCGCGGCCGCGGGGACGGAGAGGACGGCTCCCCGGAGCAAGGGGGCGAAGACCGGGACGCCGGTCCCGGTGACCGGACCGCCGGCATGCGGGATGCGGGCCCCGGGACCTCCGCGTCCCCTGCCGGGAGGGCTGGCTCCGGCAGACGGCCCTGAAAAGCGCCCGCGCCTCCCCGGCGCCGCCTCCCGGAACTCTCCCCGTAGCCGGCGCCGCCCGTGCCCGCCGCCCGGCTCGGCGCCGGATGCCGTCGGGGCGGCTTTTTTTACCCCTGCCGGTTGACTCCGGGCAGGGGAGTTCTTACCTTAGATTTATTCGCGCCGTCCCCCCGGAGCCCGGATCGCGGGCCTCCCGGACCCCGCGCGCACCCCCGCCCCCCACCGCCAGCCGGCCCGCGTCCCCCATGCCCGTCATGCCGCCCGGGCGTTCCGCCCCCGGAGGAGTCCCCAATGCCCCCAGGCCGAAGCCGCCGCGAGGAACACCGCGGCACCACCATCCTCATGGTTCGCCACAACGGCACGGTGGCCGTGGGAGGGGACGGCCAGGTCTCCCTGGGATCCTGCGCCCTGAAGCACACCGCGAGAAAGATAAGGCGCCTCTACCAGGACAAGATCATCTGCGGCTTCGCGGGGGCCACCTCGGACGCGCTCACCATCCTGGAGCGCTTCGAGGACCACCTGAACCAGTACTCCGGCAACTTCACCCGCGCCGCGGTGGAGCTCACCAAGAAGTGGCGCACCGACAGGGGCCTCAGGCACCTCGAGGCCGTCCTGGTGGCCGCCGACCGCGAGAAGAGCCTCCTCATCTCCGGCTCCGGGGACGTCCTCGAGCCCGACGACAACATCGTGGCCACGGGCTCCGGGGGCTTCTACGCCCTGGCCGCCGCCCGGGCGCTGGTCCGCTTCTCCCCCGATCTGGACGCGGTCACCGTCTGCCGCGAGGCGCTTAAGATAGCCTCGGAGATCTGCGTCTACACCAACGGGAACATCGACATGGAGACCCTGGAGAGCGTCCCGCCCGAGGAGCCCGCCGCCGCCCCGGCCGCCGCGAAGCCGGCAGGCAGGCCCTCCTCCAAAAACGGCTAGGGCCCGGGCCGGAACCGGGACCCCGCCCGGGGGCCGCGTCCCTCGCCGTGCCTTCCGCCGGGTCCCCGCGCCCTTCCGGACCCCGCGCCGCGCTTCCCCCCGGCAGATCCCGGACCCTCACGAACCCTCCCGAACCCTCCGCCCGACGGCGGCGGCTCCCCGCCTTCCCCCTCCTCCCGGAGCCCGGAAACTCCCGGACCCCGCCGGCCGCGTTTTCCCTAGTGTTTTGACTGCCGCTTTGCGCTATTATGCTTTCCTGCGCCTGCGCCGGCGGCGCCTCCCGGCCGGATCCCCGGCCTCCGCGCCGCGATCCCAGGCCCCTGCCCTCCCGGGCCCCGTCCGGGCACGGGAACTTCCCGCGCCCTGCCCCCCCCCGTGCGGGGCGTAACGACTCACGACATTCTGCCTCACGCGGCCGCCGCGCTCCACGGTAAACAATGACCAGCACCAACCTCATCGAAAGCAAGGACCGCTCCGGCATGGAGCTGAACCTCACCCCCCGCGAAATCGTGGCCGAGCTCGACCGCTTCATAATCGGCCAGAAGGAGGCCAAGAGGGCGGTGGCCATCGCCCTCCGGAACCGCTGGAGGAGGCTCATGGCCCCCCCGGACATGCGCGAGGAGATAGCCCCCAAGAACATCATCATGATAGGCCCCACCGGGGTCGGGAAGACCGAGATAGCGAGGAGGCTCGCGAGGCTCACCCGCTCCCCCTTCATCAAGGTGGAGGCGTCCAAGTACACCGAGGTGGGCTACGTGGGCAGGGACGTGGAGTCCATGATCCGCGAGCTCATGGACCTGGCCGTCGCCATGGTGCTGGCCGAGGAGCAGGAGAAGATGGCCGCGAAGGCCGTGGAGCTCGCGGAGGAGAGGATACTGGACCTGCTTCTCCCCTCCTTCAACAAGGCCGAGCGCTCCAAGGCGGGGACCGACTCCCCGCAGGCGCCCACCACCCGCGCCAAGCTCAGGAGGCTCCTGAAGGACAGGCGCCTCGAGGACAGGGACATCCCCCTCGAGGTGGAGCAGTCCGCGCCGCAGCCCATGACCAGGATCTTCACCAACATCGGACTGGACGAGGTGGAGAAGAACCTGAACGAGGCCATGAGCCAGCTCTTCCCCAAGAAGTCCCACAAGCGCATGGTGAAGGTCCGCGAGGCGAGGGAGATCCTCACCCAGGAGGAGGCCTCGAGGCTGGTCGAGATGGACAAGGTGGTCGCCGAGGCCAAGACCCGCGTGGAGCAGCACGGCATAGTCTTCATAGACGAGATAGACAAGGTTGCCGGCAGGGAGAACCGCACCGGTCCCGACATCAGCCGCGAGGGCGTCCAGCGCGACCTGCTCCCCCTGGTCGAGGGCTCCAACGTGCCCACCAAGCACGGCCCGGTCAAGACCGACCACATCCTCTTCATAGCCGCCGGCGCCTTCCACGTCGCGAAGCCGAGCGACCTCATCCCGGAGCTCCAGGGGCGCTTCCCCATAAGGGTCGAGCTCTCGTCCCTGACCAAGGACGACTTCGTGAAGATCCTGACCGTGCCCCAGAACGCGCTCATATTCCAGTACCAGACGCTCTTGGCGACCGAGGAGGTGACGCTGGAGTTCACCCCCGAGGCGGTGGAGGAGCTGGCCTCCATGGCCTGCGCCGTGAACGAGAAGCAGGAGAACATAGGCGCGAGACGGCTCTCCACCATCATGGAGAAGCTCCTGGACGAGATCTCCTTCGACGCGCCCGAGATCTCCCCCACCAAGATAATCGTCTCCGCCAACTACGTCACGGAGAAGCTCTCCGACGTGGTCGGGAACACGGATCTCACCCGCTACATACTCTAGGGAGCCGGAAGCCGGCCGGGCCGGAGCCGGCCGTCCCGCCCCCGGGCCCCGTTTTCCGTCGCCCCGCCGGACCGGAGCCGGCCGTCCCGCCCTCGGGACGTCCGGCCCCGAGGCAGCCCTTTTCCCCCGCGCCGCCGTCCGGCGGCCGTCCTCTCGGCCCCGCAGGGTCCCCGCCGGGGTCCCGGGCGGGGCCGGGCGTTTTCCCCATCCCGCGGCCGCCCCCGGCCGGCCGCCGCGGCCGGGCCGCTTCCCGGGCAACCTTCAGGCGAGGCAGAACTTGTCCGACAGCACACACGACGCCGTGAGGGCCGAGCACCTCATTGAGGCCCTCCCCTACATCCTCTCCTACCAGGGCGCGACGGTGGTCATCAAGTTCGGGGGGCATGCCATGCTCTCCGAGGAGCTGCAGGACGGCTTCGCGAAGGACGTGACGCTCCTGCGGCTCCTGGGCTTCAAGCCCGTGGTGGTCCACGGGGGGGGGCCAGGAATAAGCCGGATGCTGAAACGCCTGGACATAGGCTCCAGGTTCGTGGAAGGCCTGCGCTACACCGACCCGGAGACCCTGGAGGTGGTGGAGATGGTGCTCGCCGGCTCCATCGGCAAGGACATAGCCGGCCGCATCACGAGGGCCGGCGGAGCCGCCGTGGGCCTCTCGGGCAAGGACGCCCTCCTGATCGAGGCCAGGAAGGCGGCGGGCCCCAGGGGACCCGGGGGCGAGGAGCTGGACGTGGGGCTGGTGGGCGAGCCGGTGCGCGTGAACAAGGCGCTTCTGGCGCACCTGGGCGAAGGGGGCTTCATCCCGGTCATAGCCCCCGTGGGCTCAGACCGGGAGGGCGGCTCCTGGAACATCAACGCCGACACTGCCGCCGCCGCAGTGGCCGGGGAGCTCAAGGCCAGGAGGCTCATCCTCCTGACCGACGTTGAGGGGGTCCTGGACGGCGAAGGTAATCTCATCCTGGAACTGGACCGTGCCCGCATAGCGGATCTCAGGGCCGGGGGCCAGGTGACCGGCGGCATGATCCCCAAGCTGGAGTGCTGCCTGGAAGCCCTGGACAACGGCTGCTCGGCGGCCTCCATCATCGACGGGCGGGTGCCCCACTCGCTTCTGCTGGAGATCTTCACCCACAGGGGCTGCGGGACGGAGGTGAAGCTGTAGCCCCGCCGGAGGGCGGCCCGTCCCGGGGCAGGCCGGCAGGGCCCGGCGAAGCGCGTGACGGGTCCGGGAACGCGGTTTCCCGAATGCCGGCCGCCCCGCATTCCCGAAGAGCCCCTGCCCTTTGACGCGTTCCGCCCGAAAGCCCTTTCCCACACGCGCCCTGCCGGAAACCCTTTCCCTCAGACGCCCGCCGACCGAAAGCGCTTTCCCGGAAACCGGCTTCACCGAAAAACCCGCCAAGCCGGGGAGTTCCGCCCCGCTGGCCCGCCGGACCGTCCGTGCCGGCCTGTCCCCTCCGCTCAGACGTCCGCTCCGGTCACGCAATCCCGCTCCGCTGGCCGCGTGACCTCTCGACATCCCGGCCGCGGTTCTGGTAAGATCTTATTCTTTCGCTCCTGCGGGCCGCCCCCTCAAGCCAGATGAAAGTCCCGGCCCGCCCCCTCAAAACCGAGGGACCCCGAAGCGCCTCGCGGAGTCACGCGCCGCGCGGAGAGCCGGGACCCCCATCCCAGGCAGGCCAGAGGCCGCCACTGGAGGACAGGATGAGCGCCGCGGGCATCCCGGGACCCGGGCCGCTTTCGACCGGGGAGATAATCTCCCTGTGCGACAGCCACCTTCTGAAAAACGTGGGCCGGTTCCCGCTGGCCCTGGTAAAGGGCAAGGGCCTCAAGGTCTGGGACGCCGAGGGCAGGGAATACCTGGACTTCATAGCCGGCATAGCCACCTGCGCCTTCGGGCACTCCCCGGACTTCATGGCCGAGACGCTGGCGCGCCAGGCCGGCGCCCTGGTCCACGTCTCGAACCTCTTCTACAACGAGCCCATGGCGAGGCTGGCGGAACTCCTGACCCGGGCCTCGGGACTGGACAGGGCCTTCTTCTCCAACTCCGGGGCCGAAGCCAACGAGGCGGCCCTGAAGATGGCCAGGAAATACGGATCCGAGCGCTCCGGAGGAAAGCGCTTCCGGATCGTGAGCGCCAAGAACTCCTTCCACGGCCGCACCATGGGGGCCATCTCCATTACCGGCCAGCAGGCCCTGCACGACGGCTTCCACCCCCTGCTGCCCGGAGTCGTCTTCGTGCCCTTCGGCGATCTGGAGGAGCTGGACCGGGCCGTTGACGAGAGCGTCTGCTGCGTGTTTCTGGAACCGATCCAGGGCGAGGGGGGGGTCGAGCCGGCCCCGGAGGGCTATCTCCCCAAGGCCGCAGAGATAGCCCGCAGCCGCGGGGCGCTGCTCGTGCTGGACGAGGTCCAGACGGGCATGGGCCGGACGGGCGCCGACTTCGCCTTCAGGCACTTCGGCGTGACCCCCGACATCATGACGCTGGGGAAGGCCCTGGGCTCCGGCTACCCCGTCGCCGCCACGCTCTGCACCGAGGAGGCGGGCCAGGCACTGGGGCCGGGGAGCCACTCCACCACCATAGGGGGCGCCCCGCTCGCCATGGCCGTGGCGCTCGATCTGGCGACGAGGCTCCTGGACAAGGAGTTCCTGGCCGGGGTCGCCGAGACCGGCCGCTACTTCCTGGACAGGCTCAAAAACCTGGCATCCGCCCTCCACGGCTCCGTCCAGGAGGCGAGAGGCCTGGGACTCATGCTGGGGCTGAAGCTGAAGGTCCCCGCCGGACCGGTGGTCCAGAAGCTCCTGGCCAAGGGCTTCATCGTGAACGCCACCGCCGGCACGGTCCTGCGCTTCGTTCCCCCGCTCACCGTCACCCCCGCCGAGATAGACCTGCTGTGCGCCGCCCTGGCCGAGACCCTGGCGGAGGAAAGGCCGGCGGAGTAGGACGTCGGCAGCCGTGGCAGGGCGGAGGATCCGGCCCGGCCCTTCACGGGGCTTCCCCGTTCCGCCGGCTTCTCCGGCCCGGAAGCCTCTCCGGCAGAAAGGCGTTTACGGCCCGGAAGCCTCTCCGGGCGAAAGACTTCTCCGGCCCGGAAAGGTCTCCCGATCGCGGGTGCCCCGCGGTGCCCCTTTCCCGCGCCCGGCGCCCTCCCCATGCCCCTCCCGCCCGGTTCCCCGTGCCGCCTGCACTCCCGCCGGTGCCCTTTATGGCTCGTCCGACTTAAGGTATCCTTACAGGAGAACACTTTGCCGCCGGACCCGGACCGGCCCTCCCCGGACAGCTTCCGGTAGCCTTTTCCAGTCCCGCCAGACCGCAAGCCAGGCAGGATCCCCCTTCCGGGGGATCCCTTGGCTTTCTGCATTCTCAGTTCCGGGGCTTCCGCCGGAAGCCGCGTCCCCCGCGCCGGGCCCGGCCCACCGCCGGGGGGAGCTCCGCGAGATTTCGCGCGGGCCCCCCGGAGCCGCTCGCGGGGCCGGATACGGACGGGACGTCCCCGGCCGTCTTCCCGCCAATCCCGAAGGCCGCGCCGCCGCCCGGCGATCCGGCGGCCCCCCACGCAGGCGCCCGGCACGGCCGGGCCCCTCCAGGCTGCCTCACGGGCCCCCCCGCCCCGCAGGCGTCACGCGAACCGGCTCCAAGGAGCGCTCCATGCAAAAACCCCGACATTTCATCACCTTCCGGGACATGAGCCTGGAGGAGCACAAGAGGCTCATAACGAGAGCCGTCGAGCTCAAGGCCGAGAGGGCCGCTGGCTCCTTCCGCCTCGACCATCTGGCCGGACGCCCCGTCATCATGATGTTCTCGAAGAACTCCACCCGCACCAGGGTGAGCTTCGAGAGCGCGATAACCGAGCTGGGCGGTCATGCCGTAGTCATAAACATGGGCGACTCCCAGTGGACCCGCGGCGAACCCCTGAGCCACACCGCCAGGGTGCTGTCGCGCTACGTCTCGGGCATCGTCATCCGCCACACGAAGGAGGCGGAGCTGGTCGAGCTCGCGAGATGGTCGTCAGTGCCCGTCATAAACGCCCTGACCGACGAGAGGCACCCCTGCCAGGTGCTGGGGGATCTGATGACCGCCTCCGAGCGCCTGGGCGGCGTGGAGGCGCTCGCGTCCAGGACCTTCTGCTGGATAGGCGACGGGGCCAACATGCTGAACACCTGGCTGGAGGCCTCGGCGGTCTTCGGGTTCCCTCTGAGGCTCGCCTGCCCGGAGGGGTATCTCCCGGACCGGGGGATTCTCGACAGGGCCATGAGCGAGAATCCCCGGATCAGGATCTGCGGCGCCGTGTCCGAGGCCGCCGAAGGCGCGGACGTCGTCACCACCGACGTCTTCGCCTCCATGGGCTTCGAGTCCGAGAAGGAGAAGAGGCTCCGCGACTTCAGGGGCTACCAGGTAGACGCCCGGCTCATGGAGTCGGCCGCTCCCGGAGCCGTCTTCCTCCACTGCCTGCCCGCCCACCCCGGCGAGGAGGTGACGGACGAGGTGATAGAGGGCCCCGCCTCGGCGGTCTGGGACGAGGCGGAGAACCGCCTCCACGTGCAGAAGGCCCTCCTGGAGTACGTGATCCCGGCCCTCTAGGGAGCTCCGCCACGGGCCCCGGAGCCCCCCCCGCCCCAGGGCACTGGCCTCCGCCCCCCCTTCGGAGTCCGGTTCGCCCGCACCGGCATCCCCCCGCCGCGGATTCCGGATCCGCCACGGCGGCCGGCCTTCCCGCCCGTGCCGGGGGCTCGGAACCGGTCGTACGGCCCGCCGGACGCCGCGCGACTCCCCTGTTCCGGGCCCGCGTCCCCGCAGGCCCCCCGCGGCGGGCGGCTTTGGACCGCGACCGCGCTTCCGGCCTTTCGGCGCCGACCGCGCGCCCCGGGACCTTCGCCGGCCCCCTTCCGGCCCCGCGCCCCGCCCCTGCCCGATTCCCCCGGACGCGAAGGCCGGGGGGGAAACGTCCCGGTCCCTTACCCCCGCGGCGGAGGACCACGCCGCACCCCAAGTAGCTGCGGGAGCTCCCTGTCCTCCCGCCAAGCCCGCGGCGGGACACCCTTCAGTCCCCGCCCTCCCGAAAGGGGGCCTCCCGTGGCGACACGACGCTCCGACTGCCTCGTAATGGGGACCGGCATAGCCGGCTTAAGCTTCGCGCTCAAGGCGGCGGAGCGGGGCCGGGTCGACATCCTGGCCAAGAACCTGGCCTGCGCCACCAACACCAACCCCCCCCTGGGAGGCATCGCGGCCGCCAGGGGCGCGGACGACCGCCTGGAGCTGCACGTGGAGGACACACTGAAGTCCGGGTGCGGCCTCTCGCACATGGACACGGTGGAGATCGTGGTGGACGCGGGGCCCCGGATGATCGAGGAGCTGGAAGATCTGGGCGTCCCGTTCTCCATGAAGGACGCGGAGTCCAGGGTGCCCGAGATGGGACGGGAGGGGGGCCACTCCAGAAGGCGGATCGTGCATGCCAAGGACATGACCGGCCAGGCGGTGCAGAGGGTGCTGGCCGAGAGGGCCCTGGCGCATCCGAACATCAAGGTCTTCGAGTTCCACCTGGCGCTCGATCTCATAACGGAGACCGCCGCGGACGGTTCGGTGCGGGCCGTGGGCGCCTGGGTCCTGGACCGCGAGACCGGCATCGTGTCCGACTTCTTCTCCAAGGCCGTGGTGCTCGCCACGGGAGGGTGCGGGAAGGTGTACCTGTACACCACGAACCCGGACGGGGCCACGGGGGACGGCCTCGCCATGGGCTGGAGGGCCGGGGCCAGGGCCGCGAACATGGAGTTCGTGCAGTTCCATCCCACCTGCCTGTTCCACCCCAAGCGCACGAACTTCCTCATCTCCGAGGCCGTGCGCGGCGAGGGGGGGAAGCTCGTCAGCCGCGAGGGGCTGGCCGTCATGCGGGACCACCCGGACGGGGATCTGGCCCGCCGCGACGAGGTCGCCCTCGCCATAGACGCCGAAATGAAGCGCTCGGGGGCGCCCTGCGTGTTCCTGGACATCACCTCCAAGGACCCGGACTTCATAAGGAACCGCTTCCCCAAGATCCACGACACCTGCCTCGCCCTCGGCCTCGACATCACCCGCGAGCCCATCCCCGTGGTTCCCGCCGCGCACTACCAGTGCGGGGGGCTCCTGGTGGACACGTGGGCCCGCACCACCCTCCCCGGGCTCTACGCCATAGGAGAGGTGGCCTGCACGGGCCTGCACGGCGCGAACCGCCTGGCCTCCAACTCGCTTCTGGAGGCGCTGGTCATGGCGGACCGCGCGGTCTCGGCCGCCTTCGAGGACGCGCGGTCCGCGCCGGAGCCCGCCTGCTCCGAGGCGGTCTGGCCCACGGGAAGGCTGGGCCACGCCCCGTCCGAAGCCGTCCTCATCACCCATTCCTGGGACGAGATCCGGCGCTTCATGTGGAACTACGTGGGCCTGGTGCGCTCCGACCACCGCCTTAAGCTCGCCGCGAACCGCCTGAACATGGTGAAGAGCGAGATTGAGGAGTTCTTCCGGCACTTCGAGGTGGACGCCGATCTGATTGAGGTCCGCAACATAGCCGTGGTGGCGGATCTGATAATCCGCTCCGCCGCGTCCCGCCGCGAGAGCCGGGGCCTCCACTACAGCCTGGACTGGCCCGACCGCGACGACGAGCGCTTCAGGGTGGACACGGTGCTCGTGAACCCCCTGCCGTCCGTCCTCCTTTCCCAGGCAGAGGGGTCCTAAGAGACCATGGCCGGGGACGGCGGTTCCAGGGTCCCGGGCGGCGGTTCCGGGCCGGAAGGGGGAGGCCCCCCCGCCCGCGAGGGATCGTCTCTCACGCACCCCCTGGACGGGGCCCCGTCCGGGCCGACGGCCCCGGAAGGCATTCCCGCCCGGCCGGCCGGACCTGTGCCGGCCCCGTCCGCCGGCCCCCGGGCAGGACCTTCCCCCGCGGTCCCCGCGGCCGGACCCGACGGACGGAAAGCGCGCGGGCGCGACGTGGGCGGAACTGACGGAGGACATCGGGGCTTCGAAAGCGGACCGGACGGAGCGGACGTTCCGGACTCCGGCGCCGGCCGGTCGTCGGGCGGCCGGAGGGACGGGGCCGCGGACGGAGAAGACGGCCCGGACGGGCGTGACGGCCGGGATGTCCGCCTTAGCGACGACGACGGGAACGGACCCGGCGGCGACGCGGGCTACAGGGACGGATCTGCCTCCGACGCGGGCAACGAAAACGGACCTGACGGCGATTCGGGCTGCCTGGACGGACCCGGCGGCGACGCGGGCAGCGGAAACGGACCTGACGGCGACGCGGGCAACGGGTACGGACCGCACGGCGAGGGTGACGGGGACCTGACGGCCTCCGGGGGAGGCGCCCCCCCGGGCTTCCCGGAACCTCAGGCATCTCCCGCAGAGGCCGGGCCGGGACTCCTTGCGAGGCTCAGGCGTCCCCGTGTCCTGATCCCGCTTCTCGTGGCGGTCCTCCTGCCCCTGGGCTACTACCTGTACCAGACCCAGCTTGTCCGGCCCCGCGCCGACCGGGAACGGGAGTTCCAGGTCCTGACGGGGGCAATCCTCCGCCACGTCCGCGCCGAGGAGAACGCGGCGGGGCCGCCCCCGGCGTCGCTCACGCTGGAGAGCCCCGGCATGTCGGAGGAGACCGGGCTCCTGAAGGCCGGGGCCGCCAGCTTCGGCAGAGGGGACTATCCGGCCTCCAGGGACAGCTTCACCAGGCTCCATGCCCTCAAGCCCTCCCGCGAGACCCTGGCTCTCCTGGCGGCAGCGAACCTCCGGGAGTCCAACTTCTCGCTCGCGAGGGAGCATTTCCAGGAACTGGTCGCCCCCCCCTTCCCGGACCCGGATCTCGCGTCGTCGGTCGGGCTGGGGCTCTCGCTCGCGCTCTTCAACCTGGTAGATCTGGAGGGGGCCCTCCCCCACGCGGAATCCGCCTACGGCGGGAGGCTCGCCCGCCTCGGCCCCGCCTCCCGGGAGACCGCCTCCGCCGGCAACATCCTGAGCGCCATCCTGATAGGCCTCGGCCGGGCGCAGGAGGCAGAGGCGATACTGGAGAAGACCGTCAGAAGCTCGCTGGAGGACGGCAAGCTCGCCCCGGTCGCCCCGGTCGTGGCGGACGCGCTGAATCTCCTGGCGCTCTCCTACGGCATGGGGGATTCGGGCAAGGACGTCTTCGACCTCCTGCCCCCTGAGCTTAGGGAGCTCGCCGGTCCCGGCAGGCCGCAGGGGCGGGGCCCAGGCGGAGACGGGAGCGCCGCCCCCGCCTCCCGGGGCGAACCCGGCCCGGAAGGGAGCGGGCGCCCCGTGGACGGAACCCGGACCCCGACCGCCGGAGGGGGCCGCGATCCCCGGGAAGCCGGAGCGGGGAGCGCGGACGCGGGCGCCGCCCCGGACGCGTCCGGACGCGAAAGCGGGGACGGGCACCCCGCCGACCGGACGGGCTACGCCGAGATGCTCTCGGTCTACAACGCCATTTCCCGCGACAACCCCCGCTCTCCCCTGAGGGCCGAGCTCCTGGCCGCCATGGCCTCGGAGCTGATACCCGGCCGGAACGGCGGGCCGTGCGCCGACCCCGGCGCTTCCCAGGCGCGGGAGAGCCTCTGGAACCTGTGCGTGAGCCTGGCGGACGCCCTGGTGTCGGACGGCGAGTTCGACAGGGGCTTCGGGGTGACCGGCGAGCTTCTGAACTGGCCCGAGGCCCAGACGGGGCCCCAGCGCCACCGGCTCTTCCGGAACGCCGCGTTCCAGAACTCCAGGCAGGGGGCGCTCGCGGGCGCGGAGGAATTCCTCCGGCTGGCCCTGGCGGCGGCAGCCGCCGACGACCCCGAAACGGCGGACGTCCCCTTCATGATCACGAGGGCCGTCACCCTCGCCGACACCCTGCTCAGGCAGGGCAAGGCCCGGCTGGAGGCGGAAATCGAGCTCACTGCGACCGTGACCCTTCTGGAGCGCAGGCTCTCCCGCAGGGTCCTGGACACCTACCCAGAGAGCCCCTTCCTGTACTGGTACCTGGCGCGGGTCCTCCGCGGCCAGGGCAGGAACGGGGACGCCAGGAGCTTCTTCGACCGCGCGGCGCGGGCCTCGGCGTCGGCGGCGGACGCGCATCCGGAAATGAAGCCCGAGCTTTCGCACCTGGGCGATCTGATCCGGGCCGACCGGAACTGGCGGCGGGGCCGCAGGAACGCGGAGCCCCCCGCCTACCCGCAGTCTCCCAGGATCTTCTTCGACGCGGAGGCCCGGTACGCCGTCCGGGAGCGCCGTCCCCCATCCCCCTCCGCCATGCGCCTGGATCTCCAGGGCTGGAAGCTCCTCGGCAGGATCCGCGAGTTCGAGCCCATGATAGACCGTGCCCTGGAATCGCTGGAACCCGGAACCCCCGAGTATCTCCGCTATCAGAGCCTCCGGCTCAAGTACCTGGAGGAGACCCGCGACTGGCCGCGGCTGTTCGGGGAGCTGGAAAGCATGACCGCCGACCCGCCGCTGGAGGATCCGCGGGCCAGGGCACTGTTCCTGAGCTCCGCCAGGAGCTACGAGGCCAGGATGCGGATCGCCTCCGGCGACCCCGGCGGCGCGGTCGGGGCCTACGAGGAGGCGGCCGCCGTCCTAGCCGGAGTGCCGGACACCGACGCCGCGAAGGCCGACATCGCCTCCGAGCTCTCAAGGCTCAGGGCCGAACTCGCGCCCGCGAGCGGCGACACCCCGGCGGCGGGTGCGGCCCAGGACCTCCCGTCCGGCTTGGCCGGGCAGTCCCCTTCCCCGGAGTCCGGAGACGTCGGCGGGTCTCCTTCCCAGGAGTCGGGAGCCGACTGACACGCGCCTCCCGCAGACTCCGGCGGCCAGGCTTCCGACGCACAGGTGCGGGACGGCATGTGCCCAGATGCCGCCCTCCCGGCACGGGAGGCGCTTCCGCATCCCGGCATTCGTCCCCGGACGCGAAATATGACCAACAACTTGACATTTTCCCTCGGCTCTCAGGCAGGATAAAAAGGACTGACGGAAAGCTGTCCTTTCTGGAGAATCATATTCTGTCGGCCGACTTCAGTGCTGGCATGCGCTTCGTGCTGAAAAATTTACAAAAGAGGATTTCATGAGGCTCGTTACCCTGCGAATCGTTATCCTGCGCTGTTCCATGTCTGCCGGACAGATTCGCATTTTTTAGCAGATAAAACGCCGTATCTCAATCAATGCGGCCATGTCCCGAAAAGATCGGTTCCGCTGTCAAGGGTGAAACGGCAAGACAATCGCAGGGCTCGAACAGAACCCAAGAATGGGATATGATAATAACATCGCGGATAAAGCAGTTTGGTTCATTTTTCGTTTATCTGCGAAAATTGATAGTCCGGAGCTTAAGCATGAGTCAGGAAAACAGGAAAATCTTCAACACCGAGGGACCGTGCGATCCTGATTTGCACTATATGGTACCTGCCATTGATCGGCAACCAGCTATTGAGGGTTTGATTGAAGATAAGGCATATTTCTCAATCCATGCGCCAAGACAGTCCGGCAAAACTACTTTGCTGAACGCGCTGACAAGAAAAATCAACATGGAGGGCACCTATCACGCTTTAAGTTGTAGCCTGTTTCAAACAAACGAGGCGAACAACCTTGATCAGGGCACCAGCTATATAGTCGATTTGCTGAGCCACAGCGTAGCGATATCTCCTGAGCCGGCAATTTCGGCACTGCGCGACAAGTTTCCGTCATTGAGCCGTACACCTCCCATTCTGAGGGTTTGGAAGGCGATTAGCTTCCTGAGCATCTCCCTGGAAAAAGAGCTGATAATATTTTTTGATGAGGCAGATTCCGTTCCCGGTTCAACTATTGTGTCTTTTTTAGGTCAGCTGAGAGAGGGTTTTATGAACCGCATTTCGGTTGACCCGAAGATTTTTCCAAGATCGATCGCCCTTGTCGGACTCCGCGATGTTCGTGATTACCGCACCGAAATCCGTCCGGACGGAGAGTCTCGCGGGACCGATAGCCCTTTCAATGTCCGAAAGCGCCCTATAGGGATGCCGAATTTCTCTAAAAGCGATGTAATCCATCTTTTCAATCAGCATACTGAAACCACCGGACAAAAATTTAAAGACAGCGCTATCGACAAGGTCATTTATTGGACAAATGGCCAGCCATGGCTTGTGAACGTATTGGCCAGCGACATTATTAGCGGATTCTTAAAAAATGATTATTCTTTTCCTATAGACGGCTCGCTTGTCGATTCTGCAGCAATAAACCTTTTAACAATACCTGAAGTCCATTTTCTGTCTCTTGCTCAACGCCTTAAGGAACCTCGGATTAAAATGGCGATTTCAACGGTTATTTCAGGATCAAAGGCAGTCGCTCTTCCTTCTTTCCATGACGATTTAGAATATTCTGCGGATCTTGGCATTCTGAAATTTGATGATGCCACTGATTCATATTCATTCGCCAATCCGATTTATGATGCGGTAATCGTAAAGACCTTGCATACCCAACTATTGGACAGCGATATCCCGATGCCTCAAAATAGATGGATGGACGGAAAAACCCTTGATATGAACGGTCTTTTTAAGGCTTTTCAAGTTTATTGGTATGAAAACGCCGAAATTCTATCTGAAGAAAGCGAATTATCAAAAGTCATTGACGACATAATTTTTGAAATTTCAAATACTGTCAATTTTACAGATGGTGATTGCAAAAAAAATAGGGAAGATCTTAAAAAATCAAAAAACAAAGTATTTAACGTTATAAACGAATCATTTTGTGTTTTGGTGCTTTGTGCATTTTTACAAAGAGTTCTCAACGGAGTGGCAGATATCCCTCCTCAGAGACAGTTTGCCACTGGAAGAAAGTTAATAGATATTTGTGTGACATACAAGGGATACCGTTATCCGATCGAGGTTAAAATCAAAAGAAATATTTCAAAAGAAGCAGCAATACAACAATTATTAGGATATATTTTACATTGCAATGTTTCAGAAGGATGGCTTATAATATTTGACAGAAAGCCCGGCAAATTATTGTCGGAAAAATCATCCTTTGAAACTGTTGTCAGAGATGGCAAGAGAATAAATATTGTTAACTGCTGATAATCTACAATTATCATCATAATCAAATTGCATTGCAGTAAATTAATTTGTTTTGAATATTTGATCAAATAGTTCATGTGCAGTTCAAAAATTGTTCGTTAGATCTGAAATTCAATTTATTTCCTCGCTAAATATGAATCATTATTATTTCGATAAACCAAACGTTGTTATAACAGCATCAATCTTTGGTTGGTTTATTCCGGCAAACAAAATGTAGTCAATTTTGGCATCTCAATCATTGAATAATTCTGCCAAACAAGATGTGTTTTATTATACAAACCAAACGTTTCTCTGTCCTGCCAATCAAGCTTTGTTCTATTCTGTAAACCAAACTTGATCAATCCTGATCACCAAAACGGTAATATATTCTAGTTAGATCTGGTGAGCTCGGATTGAACCGGCTCGGTCATTCTGTCCGGCACCCGCAGAATGAGTCAGAATCGAAATGGCCTACACCTGACGAAATACAAAGGATTGATTCCACTAAGAAAACTCATCCTTCAATTGCAGTAATTTTACAGTCTATTCCCGATCTGGGTCTCTACGGAGTTCGTGCATCACCATATGACCACCTCCGACTTCCCGTGAAACCCGGGAGCACTGCTCACGCACCAGATCCGGAGCACTCCGAGCCTTATGCCGACCTTCCGCAGCATCATCCCGATGATGTCCTCGGATACGGCAGGCTCCTCCGCCAACATTTAGGCGATTCACGCAGTAACGTCGGGAGGCTTCCTGCCGAACGTGTTCAGGATGTCGACCACCTTCCCATAGTCGTATCTCCGTTGCCTGCCGGGGCATGGCTTGTCCGGGATACCCTCGACCCCGTGCTCCCCATGAACCTTTTCCTCCTCTTCCCGACCGTGTCCTGGCTCGTCAGAAGAACCTTGCCGAGCATGCCACTCATGCCCTCTCGGCTCTGAAGCACTGTCCTGGCACGTTCGACAAGGAAGACAGGAATTTCCCCCAAAAACATAATTTCCTGCTGATAATTCAGGATAGTTTGAATACCAACTCAAAGGGGTTGATCTAGTGGCGTTCAGCTTTGCGTGAGATATTGTATCTCCTTTCTGCCCGAACCATAGCATCTTTTCCCTGAGCAGACCGCCCAAAAACTG
>JAISEQ010000134.1 GCA_031264045.1 Deltaproteobacteria bacterium | reverse complement strand
GTCCAGGACAGGGAGATGAACCAGATCCGGGCGCTCCTGAACCCCGGCATCATGGACGGGGACGCCCGCATAACCCGGAACTCCGGGCAGAGGATAATAACCCTGTCGGCGGGGCTCCTCTTCCCACCGGACTCCTCCGAGCTGACCCCGGAGGCCAGGGAGACGCTGCTGGCCTTCTGCCGCATCATGCGGGACTCGCGGGTGCCCATAACGATCGAGGGCCACACGGACAACTCGCCCCCCCAGACCGAGGGGGCGGGAGACAGCTGGGACGTGTCGGTCGACAGGGCGCTGGCGGTGCTCTTCGTCTTCTCCGGGGAGGGGGGCATAGCCCAGGAGAGGCTCGCCGCCTTCGGCTACGGGGCGTCCCGGCCCCAGGTGGCGAACAGCTCGCCAGCCAACCGCCGCCGCAACAACCGGGTGGATCTGGTGCTGGACTTCGAGTCCTCCCGGGCCGGGAGCCTCTCCGGGCTCGCGGACGACGACAGGAGCTACGACTTCCAGGGCTTCGAGTTCCAGCTCCCCGAGAGGCCGGGGGGCGAGGGGGAGGTGTACTAGCATGGCGGTGAGGCGCCTGGACGCTGACACGGAGGCTGCCGTCCCCCCCGCGGGATGGCTCGTCACCTTCTCGGACATGGTGACGCTCCTCCTGACCTTCTTCGTCCTCATCATCGCCATTACGAGCGTCGATCCCAAGAGCATAGTCCCGGACGGCGTGGACGAGGTGACCGAGCGGACCGTGGCCGAGGTCCTGGGGCCGGGGGTGCTCAACTTCGCGAACCCCAGCCTGGTGGATCCGGTGGCCAACTTCATAGAGGACATGGACTCTACTCCACCGCAGGCCGTGCTGAACCAGCGGGAGATAAAGTCCGCCGTATTCCAGCTGGACCCAGACACGGCCTCCCCGGAGTTCCGGGAGGCGGCGAGGGCCATCACCGAAGGCGTCTCGGTGTCCCGCGACGAGCGGGGGATGGTCATCCGCTGGGACGGCAGCGTCCTCTTCCCCGAGGGCGGGGCCCTCGTGCGCGAGGAGATGCTGGTCCTCCTGGTCCGCCTGGCGGAGCTCATGGCCCGGCTGGATCTCCCCGTGAGCCTGGAGTGCCACACCGATCCCCTCTCGGACTTCGAGGGCGGCGACGGCGAGCTCTCCTACTCGCTCTCCGCCGAGAGGGCGAAGACGGTCATGAACGTTTTCGCGGCCCTGGGAATCAACCCTTCCCGGTTCCGCCTGGGGGCGTACGGCGGCTCGCGCCCCGTCACCCTCGACCCGGCCCGCTCCCACGAGAACAGCCGGCTGGAGGTGGTGTTCTACAAGCCCCCGAAAAGCTCGTGGAAAGGATGAGGTAAAAATGGCAGACAAGCCCAAGCCGCCCCCGAACAGCAAGCCCGCCCCGGAGGCGGATCCCCCCAAGGCGGCCCCCAGGGAGAGGGATTCCGACAGGGGCTCCCGTTCCGGCTCCGGTTCGGGGATGGTGAAGATAGCCGTCGTGGCCGTGCTGGCGGCCGTGGTGGGGGGCGGCGGGGCCGTGGCCGCGATGACGTTCCTGGGCGGCGCACCCGCGTCTTCGTCCGAGCCCGCCGCAGTCGAGGCCGCCGCTTCCGGAAGCTCCCCGGCCTCGGCCCCCGCCGCGAGCCCGGGATCCGAGGAGCCCATCGTCGCCCCCTCCAAGGGGGGAGAGCACGGCGCCCCCGCCCCTGCGGCCGGCTCCCACGGCGGGGGAGGCGAGGGCGAACCCGCCGCCGCGGCGGACACCGGACCCGTCACGGTAAAGCTCGACCCCTTCACGACCAACCTGAACGACTCCTCGGGGAGGCGCTTCCTGAAGGTCACCATCAGCATGGAGGTGGACGACCAGACGGGAGCGGACGAGCTCCAGAAGGCCATACCCGACGTCACGGACACCATCCTGATACTCCTTTCCAGCCAGTCCGCCGATGACATCTCCTCGGCGGACGGCAAGGAGCGCCTCCGGAGCCAGATCCTGAACCGGACCAACAACTTCATGAAGGTGAACAAGGTCCGCAAGGTGAAGTACTTGGAGTTCCTCATCCAGTAGGCCCCAGCATCCAGTAGGCCCCAGCAGCCAGTAGGCCCCAGCAGCAGGCCCCGGACAGCCAGCAGGCCTCTGACAGCCAGCTGGCCTCTGGCAGCCAGCTGGCCCTGGACAGTCAGCAGACCCAGGACAGCCTGTAGGCGTCAGGCAGCAGACCCCGGACATTAGCATTAGGCTCCGGCGAGAAGAACCGATCCCCCTTCCCGGTCAACCCCGGCCTCCCGTCAGGTCCTCAAGCGTTTCCCGCCGGGCCTGGCCATTTCCGCAGGGCGGCTCTGCCGCAACTCCGCCTTCCTGCCCGCTACTCCGGTCCGAGACTCCCTCGATTCCAGGAGCACGGTTCAGGCCCGAGCCTCCCCGACCCCAGGCGAAGTGTTCCGGCCCCTGCCTCCCTGAACCCCGGCGGAAGGCCCGGGCCTTTCTGCCCGGCCCCTTCGGCATCCGCCGCGTCCGCAGTCCCGTCCGCCCTGGAGCTCCTCGGATCGGCAGTTTCCGAAGACCGGTCTTCCCGGCCCTCCAACGCACACTGTCCCGCCGGGCCCGCCGGCCCGGAGCCTCATCCTTCCCGCCGGGCCGCCCGGCATCGTCCCAGGAATTTTCCCTCGCCGGCAGCCGGCGTACAGCGGGGCCCGGGCCCCCGGAGGCAGCACATGGCCAAGATCCTGACCCAGGACGAGGTGGACGCGTTACTCAAGGGCATGGGCGGCAACGACACCGAGCCCGAGCAGGACGACTCCGGCGAGCAGGAGGGCATAACCCGCTACGATCTCACCACCCCGGACCGCATCATCCGCGGTCGCATGCCTACCCTGGAGATCATAAACGACCGCTTCGCCCGCTTCCTGAGGCAGACCATGTCCACATCCCTCAGGAAGATGATAGACATCTCCTCGTTTTCCATCGACATGATAAAGTTCGGGGAGTTCATGCGGGCGCTCCCGGTGCCCACGTCCCTCCACATCTTCAAGGCGGAGCCCTTGCGCGGGCACGCCATAATGGTCATAGAGACCAAGCTGGTCTTCAACCTCATCGACAGCTTCTTCGGGGGATCGGGCCGCGGCTACATCAAGGTCGAGGGGCGCGACTTCACACCCATAGAGTCCAGGCGGATCACGAACGTCATAAAGATGGCGCTGGCCGATCTGGAGCGCGCCTGGTACCCCGTGCATCCCCTCTCCTTCAGCTACGTCCGCGGGGAGACAAACCCGCAGTTCGCCTCCGTCGTTGCCCCCACGGAGGTCGTCCTGGTCGTGAAGTTCGAGGTGGAGCTCGAGCAGACCGTGGGCACGCTCATAATCTGCCTTCCCTACTCCACCATAGAGCCCATCCGCTCCAAGCTCTACGCGGGCTTCCAGAGCGACCAGCTGGAGGTGGACACGGCCTGGATAAACCGCTTCATCGAGAGGGTGCGCGAGGCCGAGGTGACCCTGACAGTGGAGCTGGGCCGCTCCCAGATAACCGCCGAGGAGCTCCTGAACCTCTCGCCGGGCGACTGCATAAAGCTGAACCACGACGTCCGCGAGCCCCTGGAGGTCAAGGTGGAGGGGGTCCCGAAGTTCAAGGTCTTCATAGGGAGCTCCCGGGGCCAGAAGGCGGTCAAGATCGAGACGGACATCGCCCCCAAGATCTGGGAGGACTAGGAAGCCCGTCCGTTTTCAGGGGAGGGCCTTCCCACGGCCGTCACTGCGGTTCAGGGCCGTGTCGGGAGTTGCCGGGGCCGGAAGGCCGTCAGGATCGGGACGGACACGGCACCCGAGATCAGGGAGGCATAGAGGGAGCCGCCCTCAGGGCCTCAGGGGCTTCCCGCCCTTTCCGCCTTGCGGGCCTCCTGTTCCCCGAGCTTCACGGCTTCCGGCTTCGACCTTCTTCCACGCCTCTTCTTGTTGTCGGAGCTTCCGGCACTCCAGGCCAGATGCCCACGGGTTCGCCGGGCTTTTCGCCTTCCCTTTCCGCCTTCCGCCTTTCGCCTTCCGTTTCCGCCTTTCGCCTTTCGCCTTCCGTTTCCGCCTTTCGCCTTCCATCTTCGCCTTTCGCCTTCCGTTTTCGTTTTTCGCCTTCCGTTTCTGCCTTTCGCCTTTCTTTTCCGCCTTCCGCCTTTCGTTTCCGGCTTTTGCCTGACGTCTTTCGTTTCCGTTTTCCGGGCCTCAAGTCCCGCGCGCTTCCCGGCCTTTCCTGGCTTCCGCGCCCTTCATTCACGGGCTCCATGCCCTGCCACGCTAATCCCAAGAGGGCCTTCCAGGCCCTGATCAAGGGAGCCGACAATGGCTGACGAAAAACCGAACCTTACCCAGCACGACTTGGACAGGCTGATGTTGGACGACTCCGGCCTGGAGCAGGACTGGGGCGACCCGGGCCCCACCGCGCTCCCCGCCGCCGGCGACGGCGCCTCGCGGGACGCCCAGAGCGCCTTCGGGCCTCCCCCCCCGGTCGCTGACGGGGCCGCGAGGCCCCTGGACTTCATCCTGGACATCCCACTGGAGATCTCGGTTGAGCTGGGACGCGCCAAGATGATCATAAATGATCTCCTCCAGCTGGGGCAGGGATCGGTCATTGAGCTCTCGAAGCTCGCGGGCGAGCCCCTGGAAATCTACGTGAACGACAAGCTGGTGGCCCGGGGCGAGGTCGTGGTGGTAAACGAGAAGTTCGGGGTCCGCGTGACCGACATCGTGAGCCCCATGGAGCGCGTGAAGAGCCTCTCCTGAGCCGCCCGGCCCGGCACCTTCCAGAGCCACGGCCGCAGACCTTTCATGCCTCATATCATCAGGCAATCAGGTATCAGGCTTTTCTCACAAGCACATTCGTTCTTCAGGCTTCTCTCACAAGCGCTTTCAGGACTTTGGTCTTTGGCTTCTCTCGCAAGCGCTTTCAGGACTTTGGTCTCTGGCTTTTCGCACAAGCGCTTTCAGGCATTTGGCCTTTGGCATCGGGAATTTCAGGCTCCAGGCTCCTTTCTTCGGGCTTAAGACAACAGACCTCGCCGCTCCCGGCTCCCGGCACGGATCCGGCCCCTTCCCCCCTCCAATCCGGGTTCGGCCGGCATCCCTCCGGAACCGCCATCCCTTCCCATCCCATCTCAGGACGCACCCATGACCAGGCATCCCAAAGGGGCACTCCTTCTCCCCGCCCTGCTCTGGGCCGCGGCGCTGGCCGTCCCGACCGCAGTCGCCGGGCCGGGCGCGGCGCCCGCCTTCGCCTCGCCGTCCGCTGCCTTCATCGTCTACGGACAGAGCGCGCAGGGCAGTTCCGGCCGGAGCGGCCGGTCCTCCGGCGCCAGGGGCCAGGCCCAGGGCCAGTCCGACCAGGGCGCGGCCCAGGGCCGCGAGGCCGACGGCACCACCGTCCCTGCGGACGGCGCAGACGGCGGGGACGGGATCGAGACGCGAGATCTCGGTCGCGAGCCCCGCCAGGACGTCGCTCCGGCGGACGTTGCCGTTCCCGCCGGGGGCGCGGCCGCCGGCCCGCCTACCCGGCCCGCCCCGCCCCCCCGGTCTTCCGGGACCCTGTTCGGGGACGGTTCCGGAGGCGGATACGACGGGCCCTTCTCCTTCCAGGGGATTGTGAAGATCATCGGGGCCTTCATCCTGGTGATAGCCCTGCTCCTCCTGTTCCTGAAGCTCCTGGGCAGGTTCTCCAGGGGCAGGTCCTTTTCGGAGGGCAAGGGCTTCACCCTCAGGGCCACGATGACGCTGGACTCCAGGCGCTACCTGGCGGCGGTGGAGGTGGACGGGAGGCTCCTGGTAATCGCCGTGACGGGCGACCGGGTGACGCCTCTTGCCCACTGGACCGCCGAGGACATCGGCCCGGAGCCCGCCTCGGGCTTCCATCCCGGCTCCCTGGGGCTGGAGCCCGATGACGGCGTGCTCTTCGGTGCGCCGGACGATCCTCCTCCACGCGCCCGGACCGAGAAGCCGGTTCCCAGGCCCGGCGTGAAGGAGCCCGCCTTCCTGCGGGGCGAGGTCGAGGACGAGGACGCTCCCGCAGCGTTTCCGGAAACTGCCGGTGACGTCTCCGATCCCGGCGAGGGGCCCCCGGAGGCCTTCGCGGAAGGGGAAGGCTTCCCCGCCGTCCCGCCCGCCGGTGACGACCCCGGTCCCTCCGCCGGGGGGGAGGGCTTCACCCTGGGCATTGACGAGGACGGCTTCGACGGTCCCCAGACCGACGACGAGTTCATGTACGCGGACCCCCGCGGCCCCTCCGGCCGGGACCCCGGCGAGTGACGGCTCGCGCGAGAGGCCTCATGCGGGCGGCCGACGTCCCGCTCCCGCAGGGGTCCGCCCCCCGCGCCTTTCCGGAGGGGCCCCGTCCCGCCGGGGAGGCGCTTTCCGTCCGGACCCGGAATTCGCCCGGCGCTTCATCGTGCCGCACCGTCCCCGAAGTCCCCCGGGACCTGCCGGACCCGTGTCCGGCAAGCACTGCCGCCCGCGACCGGCGGAGGATCCGTACCCAGAAGATGCAGAGCGCCCCAGTCAGCCCGGGACCACTCCGTCCCGTCCCGTCCCCGCCCCTGCCCCCGTGCCCCGCCCCGTCCGGCGTACCCGGGGGGGAGGCGGCCCCCCCGCCCGCGAGCCCGCGCCCGGCCGCTGGCATCCCCGCCGTCCTTCTCCTGGCGATGCTCGCGGTCTCGACCTTCCTGGCCGCCGCCCCGCCGGCGTCCGCGCAGACTGCGGTGGGGGAGGGCAACACCGTGCCCATCCCCACCGTCACCATCAACATGGGGGAGTCGGGCGACCCTGACCGCATAGCCACCGTCATAAACGTCATGTTCATCCTGACGGTGCTGGCGCTGGCCCCCTCGCTCCTCATAATGCTCACCTCGTTCGTGCGGATAGTGGTCATCTTCGGGTTCATGCGCCAGGCCATGGGCACCCAGCAGACCCCCCCCAACCAGGTGCTGGTGAGCCTTGCCCTGTTCATGACCTTCTACAT
>JAISEQ010000107.1 GCA_031264045.1 Deltaproteobacteria bacterium | reverse complement strand
TCTAATATTTCGGGAACCCGAAATGACCGGGATTCCTGAAGAAATCCCGGAACGCCTTCTCTTGGTTCAGCCGGACGCTGCACAGGGCCATGCCGTCGGCTTCCTTCAGCCACAGCCAGTGTTGCTTGTACTGTGCCGGGGCGATCCGGATCGAATCACGCGTGATCAGGTACCGGATCTTCCTGTCCGTCAGCATGCGGTTCCAGACGAACCGACAGCAACCGAAAGTCCTGTTCATCAGGACTTCCTGCTCCCTGTTCGGATAGATCCGGAATACGGATGCCTTGTTTGCCATAGAATCATCATACCGCAAACCTGGATAAGACGGCAATTCCTCCCGCCGCCTGCGTCACGCCGCCGTGAGATCCGGGGAAGGAGGGCGCGATTCCTCCCCGGAGCAAGCTCCGGGGGATTCCTCGCGCAAGATAGTTTTGACTCAGGGCAGAGAATAGTTTTTAGCGAATTTAAATGAGTCGATTTTCCATAATGAGAATTGATAGCTAAAGGATTAAAAATATGATTTAATTGAGTATTCTTGAGTTGTTTTTAAATTCAGTTAAAATAAAAAAATCATATCCATAATTTAATTTAATCATGGACTCTAATCCGGTAGTTTTTAATATTTTTTTTTAAGTATTTAATTAGATATTTTAATTTTTTCCTAATGTTTGGGTAAAGATTTCAAAGGTAAACATTTATTATTTGATATTTCAAATTTCCATATCGATCAATTATTTAGGCCGATACTATATAATTCATGATATCAGGCGATGACAGCCAAATCTCAGGATTTACAGTGTAGCGGAATTCACATAACTTTAATCATTAATCATTAATTCTATTTTTGTCTGTATATACGCATGGCAGGAGAAAGATAAGGAGCCGGAGCCTGGAAGACCTTCATTTAGGCGAAAAGCATATGAAGAATTCATAGGTAATTCAGGCGATATCGATTCCTGGATTGCTTTTCATTAATTATGAATTAAAGGATGGGGCATCCGTTGATTTTAATTAGCATGTTTTTGAATATATAAAATTATTATTTGAGGAATTTCCTTGGACGGTATATAGAAATGGATAATTATTGAAATTTGGCAAGTTAAGTTATTAATTATCAAATTACGAAATATATTTTAAGTAATTAATCCAGAGATAATTCTTAAAATTAATTTTATTTTTTTTGAAGGTTGCTTGTTTAGTGATTTTACAATTCAAATGGAAAGGGAATGAGGAATTATACATTTTATATTTTATCATTAATTATTTATTAATTAATTAATTATTTATTAATTAATTAATTAATTAGGCTTGGAATTTTAAAGGCATTAATATTGGATTTTCAGGTGAATTAATATGAGTTTTTTTCTCAAGATATCCCGATAGCCCACTGGCAACGGCCAAGAACTCCCGGACCTGGCCTACGGACGAATTCTGGGCGGCGTAACCTGGGTCCGTTTCATGGTCTTGTTGATCATCATCATCATCATCATCATCATCATCAACTTCTTCTTCTTCTTCTTCTTCTTCTTCTCCGCCGCCGCCGGCTGGCCCTACGCCAGGTTATTGGGAGGCGTTCGCCCCTGCCGCCTTCATGAAGCCTACCGGCGTGAAAGCAAGGGAGGATGCCTCACACCTTGCCGCAGGCCCGGCGGGACGGGTCCCCTCGTAACGGATCACCTTCAGCGCCAGGCTCCGCCGTCCGCGCCTTTCGGCGCGTCTTTCTCCCCGTGCGTTCAGTGTCGGTCGCATTCATCTGGACTACCGTCTCGCCTCCATCGGCGCCTCCCGGTATGGCTTCGTTTTCTCCTCTTCCTGCCAGGTTTCTGCTCCCCCCCTCTCAGGCACTGCCCCCCCCCTCATGTCTGGCTGTCTCCCTCCTCACAAGTTTGCATTCTCCCTTTCCGGCACGTCTTCTCCGGTCCGGCACTCACCCTCCGGTCCGGCACGTCTCCTCCGGTCCGGCACTCACCCTCCGGTCCGGCACTCACCCACCGGTCCGGACACCTCCGGTCGGGCTACATTCCCAGCCAGCCGAACAGTAGCATGAGCCCCGGGATGGTGAGGAGCGACAGCACGGTGGAGAGGGACACGCCTATGCCGGCAAAGGAGGCGTCGGAGCCGTGGTAGGCGGCCATGAGCGCCAGGGTGGCTGCGCAGGGCAGCGACGACTGGACCAGGAAGACCTTGAGCATGAGGGGCGGGAGGGTGGGGAAGATGAGCTGGGCCAGCACGAAGACCGCGAGAGGGCTCAGGACGAACCTCCCGGCAAGGAGCATGGCCAGATCCATGTCGGGCTTCAGGGCCGACAAAGACGAGCCCGAGAGCGCCATTCCGATGTAGAGAAGAGCCAGGGGGCTCGTCATGCCGCCCACGAGCCTGGCGGAGTCCATCAGGAACTTGGGAGGCTGGACGCCCATGAGAATCAGGGCTATCCCTGAGAGGAACCCCAGGAGCGGGGGGGACAGCAGGGCCTTGAAGATCAGGTTGTGCCTGAGATCCGCCGTCTTCCCCCCGCCGTCGAGGCTCAGCGTGTAGTTGCCCAGCGTCCAGAAAAAGGTGGTGTTCGCGAAGAAGTAGAGCAGGACGTAGGGGATGGCCACCTCCCCGAACAGGGCGATGTTCACCGGAAGGCCTATGAAGATCGTGTTCGAGGTGGCCGCCCCCACGCCGATCACGCCCCGCCTTTTCGGGCTGGCTCCCGGACGCCTGGCGTACAGGGTCGATGCCGCGAAGACCGCAAGTATCGAGAGCACGGGGATGACGGAGCCGTAGATGAGATCCCCCAGCTCGCTTCTGGTGAAGGCGTTCACCACAGACGTGAACAGCAGGGGCGGCAGGGTGACCTGCGTCACGAGCTTCGGGAACAGCCTCTTGGCCTCGGGCCCGACGAAGCCCGTGGAAGAGAGGAAGAAGCCCAGGAGACCCACTATGTAGAGGCCGGCCACGCTCTCGGCCGTCTGCAGGATGACGGTGCCCATAAGGAAGCCATTGTAGGGGGCGGGGGGAGGATAGTCAAAGGCGCGGCAGGGATCGCGGCCGGGATCACGCTGACGGTCAGGAAATCCGGAGCAGGAGCGCCGGAGAGGACGGCATGTGATCCCGTATCGGACTTCCGGTGCAGGCCCAGGTCCTGTTCTCCGGATCTCCGGGCCTGGCTCCGGTCTACCTCCAGGCCTGTCTCCGGGCCGGACACCAGTCCCCGCGAGACTCAAGGCCGGGCTGTCCGAAAGACGCGGTAGGTCATTTCCGTGAAGGGCGGGTCCGCACCTTCCTGTCAGAAAAAAAACGGTCGGGCGGGCGCTTCCGTGCCCTGCCCGACCGTCCTCCCATCTGCAATTCGCTTGCCCGGGATCGCCTCCGCTTGGTTTCCGGCTTCCCGGTGGGGCAGAGGGCTTCAACAGAGCCGACTTCCCCGGAAAAATTCTAATTCGTCCTGGCTTTTCAGGGCTTCCGGCCTCTATCCTCAGGCGCGGGTCAAATTTCTACCGGTCCTGCGGTTCCCGTTCTGCGGTTCTGCGGCTTCCAGCCTTTTCTCCTGCCTCCACCCTCTCCTCATTCCTCCTGTCCTTCCTCTCACCCTGCCTCCACCCTCTCCCTCCACTCTCTCCCTCTGTCTCCTTCCTTTTCCCAGCTTCCTTTCTCTCCTCCTACCGCCTGCCCAGTGTCCCGTCCCTGGCCTTCAATGTGTCCGGCTGTCCTTCAGCCCTCGGATAAGGAACCCTCCTCTGCCTGCCCATCGGCTCGCCGGCTCCCTTTCTTCAGGTACGGGTCATGCCTTGCGGTCAAAGGCTTCTCGATCTTCTGGCCACTGTTCATCCGGAACGCTTCCGCCTTTCAGATCGGCCGATTCCCGATCGGCAGACTCCCGCTCGGGTCGGGGTTTTCGGAGCTGATTCCGTGCGGCCTGACGGGAGCATGTCAGTGCGGAATCCGGCGGGTGACCGTCATTTCCCCCGTCTTCCGGGGCGATCTTCCTGCGGCTGCACCTGTCCAGCCGGCGGACCGTCAATTCCCCCCCGTGTTCCGTCATGGAGCAGTCCAGGATGACCCTTTTCGTCTTTCCGTTCTCCTTCCATTCCAGGAGAATTTTGCCCAGGGGCGGGCGTTTCATGTCTTTGAGGTCTTCTGCGGTCATGGGGGTGCTCCTTTCGGGTCGCCGCTGGCGAATGCCGACTCTACCGAACGTGCGGCCCTTCCCGGATTATCCGGCCGCTGGGGACCGGACTCATTGATCCCGCCCGGCCCGGAGCCTTCAGGCGGAGCGCCCGCCGGAGGCGTCTAGCCGGTCGGCGCGATTCCGGCGGGCAAAGGGCTCCGGCGGCCCGCACGGGACTCAGGCGAAAATCTCCTGAACTCATGGCTGGGTTCTTCGGTGCCGGTCCTCCGGACCGGACCTTTCCCTTCCCCTCATGTCAGGGTCAGGGTAAGGCCCGCCGGCCGCAGTCGGGGATGCCGCTCCGGGAGGACGTTTCAAACCGGTGCTGTCCCCTTCCCCCCTCTTAAGCGTTCGGTGATGCCGTTTCGCATGCCTGACCGTTCCGGAGCGGCACCATGTCTCCCTTCAGCCGGGACGCTCCGGAAGGGGAAGGGCCTCGGCCGCCGCCTCCGGGCGGCGGCCATTGCCCCGTGTCCCCCGGCCCGACGGCCGGGGTTCCATCGTTTCACGGCCTGGCGGCCGGTCTCGATTTCCTCCCGCCTGGCGGCCGGAGGCGCTCGATTCGTCCCCGGCCTGGCGACCGGGGTCGATCTTTCCCCGGCCTGGCGGCCGGGTTCGATCACCCGTGTCTTGCGGCACGGGCTGTCCGATATTCCGGCCTGGAGGCCGGGATAGCCTGATCCCGGCCTGGCGGCCGGGTCTGATCCTGTCCTGCCTGGCGGCAGGGCTCAATCCCCTCCGGCCTGGCGGCCGGTCGCGGGTGTCGCTGCCTGGCGGCAGAGTTTCCCCGCTAATTCCCGGTCTGGCGACCGGCTTCGATTTCCCCGGCCGGGCGGTCGGGGTTCAGCGTTTTGTCCCGGTCCGGAGACCGGCTTCGATCTCCCCGGTCTGGCGGTCGGGGCACGGCGTTCCGTCACGATACGGAGACCGGTTTCGATCTCCCCGGCCGGGCGGTCGGGGCACGGCGTTCCGTCACGATACGGAGACCGGCCTCGGCGGTCCCTGTCCTGAGGCTGGGATAACCGCCGGGTCCGGCCTCGAAGTCCGGGCTTCCCCCATGCCTTGCCGGCATCCGGAGGAGCGTCCGGCCGGGCCGGTCGGCAGGGCCGGACCCTGGAAAGGGTCCGGCCCGCCTCACGCGGCGCCGGTCCGCCGGGTACGGCCTCCTCGTAAGGCCATGCCCGGTTCCGGCAGCCTCTCCGGAGTCCGTTGCGGGCGTCCCCGGGGCTTTGGGGACCGTCCGCATCCGGAGAGGACGATGCGCGTGCCGTAGCTGTTTAGGGCCGCGGCAGCCTTGAGACTCATGGCCCCTTTGAAACCGTTCCCGTCCCGGACGGGCGGGCTTCTCCGATTCCGGCGCGGCGGCCGGAGCCGGCAGGCGGGGCCGGTCGGCAGGGCCGGACGCCCTGGGCAAGGGTCCGGCCCGCCATTCCCGGCCTGAGATCCCGGTCCCGGCCAAAAATGCCCGGACCGGTTCCCGGCGCCCTCTCCTGCGGGAGAGTGTCGCAGCCGTCTCCGCGGAGGAGATCCGGCCTGGAGAGGGCGGGGCCTCGGCCGCCACCTCTGCGGCGGCCCGGCCTCCTTCCCGGCCTGGCGGCCGGGTTCGATCGCCCCCGGTCTGGCAACCGGGATTAATCCCCCGGCCTGGCGGCCGGGCCCGATCCTTCCCGGCCTGGCGGCCGGGTCCGATCATTCCGGCCTTGCGGCCGGGCAGGATCTTTCCCGGCCTGGCGGCCGGGTCCGATCGTCCCGGCCTGGCGGCCGGGGTTCCCCGATCCTTCGCCGGCCGGTAGGCCGGTTCGGGTTCGTCCCGGCCTGGCGGCCGGGTCCGACGGGCTCCTGCCTGGCGGCTTGGGCCCCTCGGTTCATCCCGGCCTGGCGGCCGGGTCCGACGATCCCCCGCCTGGCGGCCGGGGTCTCCTCGGTTGATTCCCGGCCTGGCGGCCGGGTCCGATTCCCCCCGCCTGGCGGCGGGGGGTTAAAGATCCGTTCTGGTCCCTCGGGGCCGCGGCTTTCGCCGCGCCGCCGGGCGGCTCCGGCAGCTCCGGCAGCTCCGGGATCCGGCAGGGATGCCCGGGCCTTCCTCCGGGCTGCCGTGAAGGCTCCGTTTTCCCTTGGTGGGGGACGGAGCTTCGGTCCGGAGAGGGCTGTGCCGGGCCGCGCGGCATGTGCCGGGCCCGCCTGAGACAGCTGCCGGGTCCGGGTAGAACTGACCGATCGCATCGGGGCTTGCGCTTCCTGCCGGTCCGCCGGACCGGACCCCGTTAGCACGGGTCCGGCCCGCCGTCCGCGGCGCCGGTCCGCCGGGACGGCCCCCTTCCTCTTGGGGAACGTACCGGTTCCGACAACCTTCTCCGGGACCCTAGGCAGGAATCCCGGAAATTCGGGGAAACCTGCACCCGGAGAGGGCGACTGCCGGGACGCCGGCATAAGGACCGGCGGCCCGCTTGAAATTCTTCCCCGGACTTCGGTCCGGGCTTCTAGAATCCGGCTCCGGCGTATAATCCGGAGCTCCGGCTCCGTCCGGGGGACCGGATCCCTCCTGCCGGAATCGGTCCGGCCTGCCGCATCCGCCATCGGCGCCCTGGGGCTGCCGGGATCAGCTTGCCCGGGAGGCGCCCGGGTCCGGATGCCCATCCGGCGGCCTGTCCCGAACTTCCCACCACGTCCCAGTTATTTCTGAATGAGGCACTGAAGGAGGCAGTGGCGGCCATCGGGCAGGGGTGTGGATTTGGGGCCGTCTCCGGAGGCGGCCCGAGTTCAGCTGTCTGCCATGCGGCAGCCATCGTCTTCCGAACCGGTCCTCCGGGCCTGGCCGCGTACCCGGCCGGGCCCGGTTCCGGTTTCCCTTGCCGGCGCATGCCTTTGCCGTCCCTGCCTCCCCCGTTCTCAGGAGGCCGGAGCGGCTTGCTCCGGGAGGTGATTCCTTGCCGCCTGCGGCGGCTCGTAAGCTTCCTGCCCGGCCTTGGTGCCGGGACTCCTGGTCCTGCCAGGACCTGCGGCCGGGGCTCTCGGATCTTGTCCTGCCCGGCTTTTCGGTCGGGATCATCGTCCGAACCGGTCTTCCGGGCCCGACCCCGCACTTGGGCCGGACCCGGTTCCGGTTTCCCTTGCCGGCGCATGCCTTTGCCGTTCCTGCCTCCCCCGTTCTTAGGAGGCCGGAGCGGCTTGCTCCGGGAGGTGATTCTTTGCCGCTTGCGGCGGACCGTCAGCTTCCTGCCCGGCCTTGGTGCCGGGACTCCTGGTCCAGCCCGGCCCTGCGGCCGGGGTTCATGGTCCTGGTCCGGCCTATCGGTCGGGGTTCATGGTCCTGGTCCGGCCTATCGGTCGGTTCGTCGTCTGAACCGGTCTTCCGGGCCCGACCCCGCACTTGGGCCGGACCCGGTTCCGGTTTCCCTGCCCGGGTCCTGTCTGTCGCCGTCCTGCCTCCCCCGTTGTTAGAAGGCGGTAGCGGCTTGCCCCGGGAGGTGATCCTTGGCCGCCAGCGGCGGGCCGCAAGCTCCCTGCCCGGCCCTGCGGCCGAGCTTTTGGTCCCTGTCCTGCCCGGCCCTGCGGCCGAGCTTTTGGTCCCTGTCCTTCCGGCACCGCGCGATGTTACGGGCGCCGAGGACCCCGCCGCCCGCATCGGGGCAGGGCGGGTGGCCGGCCGTGGAGGGGCGGGCCCCGTTCCGCCGGGGCCCGGAGGGGAGCCTAGGGCGTGGTGAGCGTCACGTTCACGCCGCGGCCGAAGGGGCGGGAGCCGGCGATGCCGCCCGCTAGCTCGGGGACGTCCGGGCGGGGCCGGTAGTCCCCGGGGAGGAGGGCCAGCGAGATCACCTGGTCCAGGGACCTCGCGGGCACGATGTCCAGGGAGGCCGTGATCTCATCGGGGAGATCGTCCAGGTCCTGGAAGTTCGCGTCGGGGATCATCACCGTGGGGATGCCGGCCCTCGCCGCGGCCAGGAGCTTCTCCTTCAGGCCGCCCACCGGGAGGACCAGCCCGCGGAGGGAGATCTCGCCGGTCACGGCCACGTCGGGGCGCACCTTCCTGCCGGAGGCGAGCGAGACCACCGCCGCCGCTATGCCCACCCCCGCCGAGGGGCCGTCCTTGGGTATGGCCCCGTGGGGAAGGTGCAGGTGGATGTCGTGGCGGGAGAACCACTCGGGGTCGAGGCCCCAGTCGCGGGAGCGCGAGCGCACGTAGCTCACTGCCGCCTGCGCGGACTCCCGCATGACGTCCCCGAGGTTGCCGGTCACCGTCATGTTTCCGTGGCCGGGCATGCCCACCGCCTCTATGAACATGATGTCCCCCCCGGCGGCGGTCCAGGCCAGCCCGGCGACCACGCCCGTCTGGGCCTCCAGCTCCTTGGCCTCCGGGCGGCGGAGGGGGGGGCCCAGGACGTCCTTCAGCTCGGCCGCCGTCACCTGGGGGCAGAAGCCCTCTCCCTCGGCCTTGGAGACGCTCCTGGAGCGGGCCAGGGCCGAGAGGCTGCGGTCGAGCTCGCGGACGCCGGCCTCCCAGGTGTGGAGGGTTATGACCTTCTCCAGCACCTCGCCCGAGATGCGGAGCTCGTCCGGCCCGAGGCCGTGGCGCTCGAGCTCCCTGGGCCAGAGGTGCCTCGCCGCTATCTCCATCTTCTCGGGGACGGAGTAGCCGTCAACCTCTATGACCTCGAGGCGGTCCCGGAGGGGGCCCGGGACGTCCCCCAGGACGTTCGCGGTCAGGATGAAGAGCACCCCCGATAGGTCGAAGGGGACCTCCAGGTAGTGGTCCGTGAAGGTCTCGTTCTGCTCGGGGTCCAGGGCCTCCAGGAGCGCCGCCGCGGGGTCCCCGTGGTGCCCCGAGCACATCTTGTCGAGCTCGTCCAGGAGGAACACCGGGTTGGATACGCCGGCCCTCTTGATCTCCGAGACGATCCTGCCCGGGCGCGAGCCCACGTAGGTGCGGCGGTGCCCCCTTATCTCGGCCTCGTCCTTCAGGCCCCCCAGCGAGAGCCTCACGAACTTCCGGCCCAGGCACTCGGCTATCGAGCGGGCGAGGGAGGTCTTGCCCACCCCCGGGGGGCCCGTCAGGCACAGTATCGGGGTGCGGGCGCTCTGGGCGGTGAGCTTCCTCACGGCCAGGAATTCCAGGATGCGCTTCTTGACCTTCGCGAGGCCGTAGTGGTCCCGCTCGAGGATCCCGCGCGCGGCCGCGAGATCCCGGGTCTCCTCCGAGGGGCTGTTCCAGGGCAGATCCGCTATCCACTCCAGGTAACCCCGGATGACCCCGTACTCGGCGGACTGGGGCGGGGTGGTGGCGAGCCTCTCCAGCTCCCTGGCCGCGGCGAGCCTCGCTGTCTCGGGGAGGGCCAGCGAAGCTATCTTCGCCTCCAGGCCCCGGAGCTGCTCCCCCTCGCCGTCCGCGTCCTCGCCCAGCTCGGCCTTGATGGCCTTCAGCTGCTCGCGGAGGTGCATCTCCTTCTGGCGGCGGTCCAGCCCCTGCTCGATGCGGCGGCTTATCGCCTGGCCCGCCTTGCGGTTCGAGACCTCTATGGTCAGGTGCTCCAGGAGCTTCAGGTATCGGTGCTTCAGCCCCTGGATCATCAGATACTCGGCCTTGGCGGGGGTCTTGAGCGGCAGGGAGGCCATTATGAGATCGGCGAGTATCACCGGCTCGCCGTCCAGCAGGTTGTTTATCTTGAAGAGCTCCACCGGAAGGCCGGGGATCAGCTGCAGGACCTCGGCGTAGAGGCGGCGGGCCTCCAGTATCAGGGGCTTCAGCGTCCCGTCCTCGGCGACCTTCGGCTCCCTGTGCGGGATTATCCTGACGCTCGGGATGTCGCCGGAGAGGAGCTGGGTGAAGGCCACCCTCGACACCCCCTGCACGGAGACCTTGAGGGCCCCCTGGTCCGACTCCCGGACCTGGACTATCCGGGCCGCCACCCCCATGGGGAAGAAGTCGGACGGCTTAAGGTCGTAGGTGTCCACGTCGAGCGTCTTCAGCGGGAAGAGGGCCATGAGCCCGTCGCCGCCCGCGCTCCTCCTCACCACCTCCCGGCTCATGCCCTCGTCCACCGAGATGGTGGAGGTGAGCCCCGGAAAGGAGTTCAGCTCCGCCATGGGGAGGAGGTTTAGGAAGTCCGGGAGCTCCGCGGACACGGCGTCCAGCTCGTAGCTGAGCTCCCCGGCCTTTCCGGCGGGCTTCTCCCCTGCGGCGTTCATGTCGTTGTTATTCATGGATCCTCCTGCGGCGCGGGGCGTACGGGCGCCCCGTCGTGCTGCGGTGGGTTTCGATGTCTCCCGCGCGCACCGCGCGGCTCTCCCCGCGCTGCGGGCGCATGGGGACGGTCCGGGCGGCGGCGCGGCCTGAGGGCCGGGAGACGCGCTCTTCGGGAAGGGCCTTGCCGGCCCTTTCCCGGAACCTGTACGGCCCGGAACGGACTTCCGGGCAGGTGAAAGCTGTCGGGCGCCCGTGCGCCGCCCCGGCGGCGCAAGCCTTTTCCGGGGACGCGCGGGCCGCGCGTCTTCGTGAGAAATCAGTTCGTCTTCGTCTTCGTTTTCCGCGTCTGTTTCGCCGGTACGGCCACCTTCGTGCAGGCCCCGTTCTCCGTCTTCGGCATCGACTTCGTCTTCATCTATATGGCGGCCTTTTTCCCGGCCTTACTCTTCGGCATCCTCTTCAACTGTATGGCGGCCTTTTTCACGGCCATCCTCTTCGGCATCGTCTTCGTCTTCAACTGTATGGCGGCCTTCGTCCAGGCCCTGCTCTTCGGCATCGACTTCGTCTTCATCTGTATGGCGGCCTTCTTCCAGGCCTCCGTCTTCGGCATCGTCTTCGTCTATATGGCGGCCTTCTTCCAGGCCTCCGTCTTCGGCATCGACTTCGTCTTCATGGCGGCCTTCTTCCAGGCCTCCGTCTTCTGCATCGACTTCGTCTTCATCTGTATGGCGGCCTTCGTCTCCTTCTTCATGGACGTTCTCCTTCCGGTCCTCGCCTTCGGTATCCGCACGGTCTTCCTCTTCAGCGGCGTCTGCTTCCGGTCCCGGTCTTCCGGGGGGGAAGCGGGTTCCGCTTCCTGGCTCGGCCGCTTCGGCCGCGCGTCGGACGGCCTGGGACAGGGGACGTTTTCCGGAACCGGGGAAGCCCCGGGGGCTCATGCGCCCCGCCGCCCCTTCCCGGTTCCGGTCTTCCTGGAGGCTCCGAGGTGTCCTTGTTCAGGTGACGTCCTCGGGGTTCCTGACCGAAGGGTCGGAACCGCCTTCCTGACTTCAAAGGTAATCACGGGATTTGACTTGACAAGGGGTCAGAGCCCATTTTTTTTGTGAAAAACATCTAATTGCCATTATCTATATACATTTCACAGGATAAGATTTATTTTCTCGGTTATTGTAAGACCTCTGAACCCCGCCTGGCACCGTGCCGGATCCCCGGCCTGCA
>JAISEQ010000010.1 GCA_031264045.1 Deltaproteobacteria bacterium | reverse complement strand
AATGTTCCTGGTGGGCGGAGGCATCATGATCCACGGGCTTCCCTTCCTGGGCTTCATGGGCGGCCTCCACGTGCCCCTTTCCTGGCTCGGTAACGTCGCGGCTGGTCTCGTCTGGGGCTTCGTCCTCCTGGCCGTGGTCGGCCCCCTGGCCGCCGTGATCGAGAGGAGGAGGAAGCCAGCGCCCCGGAACTGAGCCGTTCGCGGGCACGGGCGTTTACAACCGCCCGACTCTGGTCTAATATGCGGTAATCCGCTTCCGACTGGCGGGCCGCCGTCCGTCCCCGGTGCCAGGCCGCTTTCTCCCCGATGCCGTGCGCGGGCCGCCCCCAGCAGGCCCGCCCAGCCCCCCATGACTTTTCACGGCCGCCAGGATCCCCCCGGGGGTCACGGGCTGCCTGCGGCCCCCGCTCCGGGGATGCCGGGCCGCCGCCGGAACCTTCCGGGGCGCCCGAGGAAGGCTCAGGCAACATGTCAGACACGACGGCACGGGAAGCAGCCCTTCCCGCTTCCCGCCCGTCGGGACGGAGGGAACGGGCGGCCGACGGCGTTGCGGCCCGCCGCATGAGCCCCTGGCTCCTGGCCGCGGTGCTGGGCGCGGGGATCGTCGCGGTAATCCTGGTCTCGCTCAAATCGGGCTACATGCCCTTCTCCCCGTCCGAGATCTGGGACATACTGTACTTCAAAATCCTGTCGATCCCCCGTCTCAGGTTCCTGACCCTCCTGGGCGCTCCGGATGCGGAGCTCGATCCCTCCAGGGTGCTGGTGCTCTGGGACGTGAGGCTCCCGAGGCTCGTGACCTCCCTGATCGCCGGGGCGGCGCTGGGGCTTTCCGGCGCGGTCTTCCAGGGGATACTCCTGAACCCGCTGGCCGACCCCTACACCCTGGGCGTGTCCTCCGGGGCTGCCTTCGGCGCGTCGGTAGTGATAGTCTGCTCCATCCTGTTCCCCGCTGCCGCGTTCCTCACGAACCCGCTGGTCGCCGCCGGCGGGGCCTTCGCGGCCTCGGCCGCTACCCTCTTCGTGGTGATGCTGCTGGCCGCCGACCGGGAGGGGAGGCTCCCGCCCCCCAACCTCATACTGGCGGGCGTCATCATGTCGGCGATACTCTCCGCCGCCATCTCGTTTATCAAGTATCTCGCGGGCGACCAGGTGAGCTCCATCATCTTCTGGCTCCTGGGGAGCTTCCAGGCGCGGACCTGGACCGAGGCGGGCATAGTCGCCGCCTTCTTCGTGCCCGCCCTTTCGGTGGTGCTCCCCTCCGCGGTGGATCTGAACATCATGACCCTGGGCGTCCGGAGCGCCGAGACCCTGGGCGTCAACACCGGGCGCGTCCGCCTGAAGCTCCTGGTGGCCTCGTCCTTCGCAGCCTCGGCCTCGGTGGCCGTGGCTGGCATCATTGGCTTCGTGGGGCTCATAGTCCCGCACCTGGTGAGGCTTCTGACCGGTCCCGACCACCGCTCGCTCCTGCCGCTCTCCACCCTGGGCGGGGCCCTGCTCCTCGCCGCCGCCGACACGGCGGTGAGGGCATTCCTCCCCGGCGAGATCCCCGTGGGCGTGCTCACCGCCCTTCTGGCGGGCCCGGCCTTCCTGGTGATATTCCGCAGGAAGATGAAGGATCTGGTCCATGTCTGACGGCACGCCCGGAGATCCCGGAGGACCGGGCGGTGGGAAGGCGGAAACGGCCCCGACCCCCGCCGCGCCCGAGGCGTCAGGGGCACCCCGGGCCTACTCTGCCGGCGCGGCGGCCGCGCCGCCTCACGCGGCCGGAGTGGAAGGCTCCCAGCAGGCGCTACAGGGAGCCGGGGGTTCCCGGCAGGCGGCCCCGCAGGTGTTTCCGGGAGGGGAGGGTTCAGCGCCCGCCGGCCCCGCCCGCCGGGGGGGACGCGCGAGGGACGCGGGGGACGGCCCCATACTCTCGGTCGAGGGGCTCTCGTTCAGCCACGGCACGGGCGTGAGAGTGGTGAGCGATCTGACGCTCGGCTTCCGTCCCGGCCGCCACTACGTGCTGGCGGGGCCAAATGGGGCAGGCAAGAGCACGGTCCTGGATCTCCTCTCCAGGCTCCGGAACCCCGAGAGCGGAAGGGTCCTGGTCTTCGGGAAGGACTCGGCGGAGTACCCTCCCGCGGAACTTGCCAGGGCCCTGGCCCGGGCCCCCCAGCACTTCCAGTTCAACTTCTCCTTCACCGTGCGCGAGATAGTCTCCCTGGGGAGGAGGCCGTACCTGGGCCGCTGGGGACGGCTCTCGCAGGAGGACAGGGACGTCGTGGAGGGGGCCATCGAGTTCCTGAACCTGGGCCGCCTGGCCGACAAGCCGGTGACCGCGCTTTCCGGGGGCGAGGCGCAGAGGGTGGTCCTGGCGAGGACCCTTGCCCAGGCCACCCCAATAATCCTGCTGGACGAGCCCACCGCCAGCCTGGACGTGGCTCAGGCCCTGGATCTCATGGACAGGGTGAGGGTCCTGACCAGGGACGAGGGAGCCCTGGTGGTGACCGTCACCCACGACCTTCATCTGGCCGCAGTCTACGCGGACGAGATGGTCTTCATGAATGGGGGGAGGCTCGTCGCCGCTGGCCCCACGCGGGATACCCTGAACTCTGAGCTACTCCTGGAGGTCTTCGAGGCCGATGCCGAGGTGCGGCAGGACGCCTTCTCCGGGGGCTTAAGCATCTCCTTCAGGCACGGGGGATCCGGGTCGGGGGCGTCCGCGGGGGCTGGGGAGGGCGCGGCCTGAGCCCGGGGCGGCGGGCCGGGACCTCCGTGCTCGGTTCCCGGAGTTCCTCCGGGGGGCGCGGGAGCGCCCCGGTAAATGCCGGGGAACGGTAAATGCCGGGTAAATCGGAGTGAGCAGTCGCGGGGGATGCCTCCGGACGTCTCCGGCGGGACCGGCTTCTCCGTTCCGGCCCCGCGCGCGGAAATTTTTCCGGGACTGCGACATGGCGGGACGCAGCGTCCAGTCTTTCGCGCGGCGGGCGGAAGGGCCTTAAAGCCTTGTCGGCGCCGGGTTTCCGGGAGGGCAGTTCCGTGGTTCCAGGAAGCGCGTCCCCGGCTCCCGCCGGATTCCCGCGCGGCGGGCCCGGCGCCACCGGCGCGAAACCGCTTGACAACGCCCGGCGATTCACCTACAGTGCCTTTGTCGAGAGCCAACGTTTTTTCCCGCATGACCACCGAGTGCCGAGGTGCCTGTTGAAGGCTTAATGGGGAAGACAGTCAAAGTCTGTCACGGTCCCGCCGCTGTAACCGGGGAGCGGGGTCTTTTCGGCCGAAAGGCCGGCCACTCCTCCAGGATAAGGATCTGGGAACGTCCTGGAGGGGGAAGGCGGGACCCGTAGCTGCGATCCGGAAGTCAGAAGACCTGCCCCGGCACCGCCGACGTCCTTAACAGGGGCGGTGCCTCGCGGTGCCGCGTCCTGAGGGCTGTCAGGCGCACATAAGAACCCGAAGAAAACGGATCGCGGTTCCGTCGCATCTTGCGGCAGGGACCGTTTTTTTTTGCCCTGTCGCCCCCAGCTCCCTGCAGGGAGCCCCGAGCCGTTTCCGCGCGCCCGCCGCGCCCTTCTTCGATCTTCCAAGCAATTTCAGTTGCCGCGCCCGCCGCGCGGCGCCCGGTCTGCCTCCTCCCCGTGCGCGGCGCCCGGCTTGCGCGCCGCGCGCGCTGGACGCGTCGGCTGCGGTTAACGCTTTCCGGTCTCAATTCCTGTCCGACGGCATTTGCCGGTTGTTTTTCTTCCCAGGCATCTTTGCGGATTTTAATTCAGGCCCTGTGCGGACTGCCCGTGTTCCGCTTGAACCTTCCGCTCCGCCAGTTTGTCCGGTCCCGTTCCTCCCGGATCCTCCGCTCCGGATGTCCCGTCCTTTTCCACCGTTCAGTCCGGACATTCCTGCGTCAAATCCGGAAATTCCTCAGTCCCGTCCGACCGAGAAGGAGTCCGTGCCCCCGGGCTTCCGCATGGCGGCAAATGTTTTTGCGCTTGCCGCCCGGGCGTCTGCGCCGACTCCCGTCCTTCCCGGAGGCAGGGCCGGTGCTCGGCCTTCCGAAAGATTTTTTCCCCTGCCTTTTACGAGATCCCGGGCATAGTCCGTCCTGCCGGTTTTTCCGCGTCCGGCCTCCGGCCCGCCCGAAACGGCCCGCCCGGACGCGGGGGGCTCGTCCGGGACCTCGGAAAGCCCGCGCCGGCCTTAAGGGACGTCCGCCGCGGGTGCCGGTTTCCTCCCTCCCGGTTCGGGTCCTGCCGGTCCGGAGGGGAACGGCCGCGGCGGGGGCCGTCCCGCGTTGTCCCCCGCTTAGGAGTGGAGGGGGGCGCCGGGGCGCGCCCGCGCCGCATTTTCCCGTACGGCCCTGCCCCGCCGGGGCAGGGCCGTCACCTTCGAACCGAAGCGGCCCTGCGCGGCTGGCGCCCCGGCGGCGCCCGTCGGCACCGTGCTCCGTCCCGGAGTGAGGGGGGCATGGCGGGCCTTTCGGTTTCCTGAGCTTTTAGCCTATAATCCGGGCTGGAGCCGGTCTTCGGCCGGCATCCGCCCCATGCCCCCGAGAGGTGCATTGAATGAGATCCAATCCGGTGAAGAATCGTCTTATGAGGAGAGACTTAAGCATGATTCCCGCTTTCCTGACCGCCCTGGCGCTCCTGGCCGTGGCGGCCCTGGTCGTCCCGGCCTCGGCCGCACTCGCCTTCGAGAGGAAGCCCCAGAAGCCGGCCATCGTGCTCGCCGCCTTCGGGACCACCGAGCCCGAGGCCCTGGACGCGATACTCAACATCGACAGGAAGGTCAAGGCCGCCTTCCCGGGCTACGACGTTCATCTGGCCTTCACTTCCAACATCATAAGGGACGTGTGGCACGGAAGGGCCGGCGACGCGGCCTTCAAGAAGGCCAACCCGAACATCCCCGCCGAGCTCTACACGATCAACAACGCCCTGACCGAGCTCGCCAAGATCCAGGAGGACGGCGCCAGGCTGGTCCTGGTCCAGTCGCTCCACGTGACCGACGGCGAGGAGTACACGGATCTGGCCAAGCTTGTGGACGCCCTCGACAAGTACAACACCGTGAAGTCCGTCCTGAAGCCCTTCCCCTGGATAGGCGTGGGCGAGCCGGCTCTGGGGACCGGGGACGGCCAGCCCGCGTACCTCGACAGGGGCGTGCGGGCCCTGGCACCCCTGGCCCAGCAGGCCAAGGACGCGGGCGCCGTCCTGGTGCTCATGGGACACGGGAACGAGCACATGACCCAGCAGATCTACAAGAAGCTCGAGGCCGCCCTCCGGAAGGCCTACGGCCCGCAGATCTACATAGGCACCGTCGAGTCCCCCCCGCACGCCCCCGAGATCATAGCGGCCATCCAGAAGGACTCCGCCGCGCCCAAGGACGTGCTGCTCGCGCCTCTCATGATAGTGGCGGGCGACCACGCCCGCAACGACATGGCGGGTGACGAGGACGACAGCTGGGCGAGCGCCTTCAGGGCGGCCGGCTTCAACGTCGCCACCCACCTGCAGGGGCTGGGTTCCAACGACTCCTGGGCGGACATCTACGTCGAGCACCTGAAGGCCCTGGAGCCCTCGGTCAAGGCCAAGCAGTCCAAGGACCCCGACAGGTAGGGAGCTCTTCTCCAGTCGGCCTATTCGGGCGGCCCCGCCGTTTACCGGGGCGCGGCAGGCGCGGACATCTCCGGGGGCGGCAGGGCCCCCGGCCGTCCTCCCGGCCCGATCCCCCTGCCCCGCGGTCGCGCGGCCCCCGCGGGAGTCCCCCGCCCGGACGCGCGCGGCCTGCGGGCTTTTTCTTTCAAAGGAGGCGGTCATGTGCCGCTTTGTGAGGCCGCGAGCGGCCCTTCGCGGAGGGATCCGGAAACCGGGTTCCGGCAGCCCGTCCCCCGGAGACGCGGGAGTCCGGAACGCGGTCCCGGTGACCGGGAGCGCGGGCGCCCGCAGGGGCCCCTCCGCATCCCGCAGTCTTCCGGCCGCGGTCGCCCTGGCATTGCTCCTCTCGGTCCCGCTGGCCTTCCTCGCTTCAGGCCCCGCCGGTGCCCAGCCGGGCCCCGGCGTCTCCCGGGAACCGTCGGCGGACGCGGCGTCAGGAGCGAGGCCGTTACGGGTCATAAGCCTTTTCGCGGCGCACACCGAGATAATCCTGCGCCTCGGCGGCCGCGCCGTCCTGGTGGGCATCTCGGAGCAGGAGACCTACGGGGGACCGGAGACGGAGGGCTGGGAGAGGCCCCCGACCTTTTCCGTCAAGGAGGACGTGGAGAAGTACCTGTCCTTCCGTCCGGATCTGATCCTGGTCCGTCCCCAGCACCTTAACGCCGCGTCCAACCTCTTCGAGACCCTCCAGGCCTCCGGAATAAGGGTCTGGTCCAGGCAGATAACCGAGGCGGATGGGCTCTACGGCTACTGGCGGGAGCTGGGGGCGCTCATAGGGCGGTCGGCTGAGGCCGAGCGCATGACGGAGGAGTTCCGCTCCGCCCTGGCCCGTTTCGAGGGGAACCTCACGATGCCGGGGAGGCCCGGAGTCTTCCTGGAGTCCGTCCACCGGGAGATAAAGACCTTCACCCCGGACTCCATACCGGCGTGGATACTGGGCTATGCGGGGGGACGCAACGTAGCCTCCGATGCCGCCCCGTCCAGGGCCGGATACATCGTTGCCAACTACGGTCCCGAGAGGCTCCTCTCCAGGGCGCCGGAGGTGGAGGTGTACCTGAGCCAGGAGGGCCCCATGAACCATGCCCCGCTCTCAGAGATAACCGGCCGGGACATCTTCCGGACCCTCCCGGCCGTGAGGGACGGCAGGGTCTACAAGGTCCCCGAGCCCCTCATCTCCAGGCCGACCCCCAGCCTCCTGGAGGGCAGGCGCTACATGGAGAGCTGCATCCGGGACGGGAAGCCGCCCGAAGGCCTGAATTAGGGGGCCTGAACGGATTGGCCCGAAACGGTCGGGCCGGACACCGGCTGTCATGGGGCTGAAAGGCCTCGTGCGGATTCGGAGCGCCCGCATCCCTAAATCCGTCCGCCGCCGGACAGGGGAGCCGTCCCCCTTCCGGCTCGGCCGCGCCCGGTTCATGCTCGCCTGAAACGATCCCCTTTGCCTGAATTAGGCTCTCAGAAAGACGGCGCGAAATATGCCGGGAACTATCTGACGCTGAGAGGACACTCCTGAGCGGGCTTGAATCGGATTTTGACGAATTTTTCCCCGATGATGGAGACTGCGGCGAGCCGGACGGTTTTCCCTGGGACTTTGAACTCATCGGCGTATCCTCTGTCTTCCATCCGTTCGAATGCCGTGGTTATCCAGTTATCCAGAAATGCCGTGGCCTGTCGCCAGGTCAACTTCTTTCTTTCATTTTCTGTTCCGGCTTTGGCCGTTGTATCCGGAATTGCCGGTCCGGCATGTTCGGGGGCACCTGGATATACGTCATCGGAGGCGCTTGAAGGCGTTTGGCGTACTTTGGGTTTCATTTTCGATATAGTCATAAACAGAGTTAATTTTTACTTCCACGATATTAACGGTATTGGTGCTTGATTCAAGAATAATATCAATGCTTCAGCCATATGCGTTTGTCTCTACCGCAACCGTCCAGTTTATAAACGACAACGCCTACACCATGATCGTTTTGAAATATGTTTCCCTTGAGATATGGATTTCGTGCCGGAAAGTTGAGATAATCAGCTTCAGGGCGATTTCGGAAGTTCAGCGTCTCTTTCCGAGAAAAAATTAGAGAATTATTCTAATTTTTCAAACAGGTCTGGTTTTCCGTATCCGACACTTTTGAAAATATTGATTCAATCAGATATTCCATTGAATATTGGATTCAGACTTCCGGGTTAGGTATATGCAAATGGTATGTTCTTTTCGGATCTTGCTGAAGCGTCTCATGCTTGCTGGTCGAGAGCGGATCTCTTGCTGGAGGTGTATCTCCAGATTTTGTAATATTGATTCGACTGCAAAAACCCCTCCCCTTCCAACGTGAGGGTGAACGTTGATTCCACTAAGAAAACACATCCATCCTCAAATGACAGAGTGAATTCAATACGTCCTCGGCAACGAAAGCGCCTGTATTTAAGCCGAATCCTAGTCATTTTGCGCAACCCTTGCCTAAGCACTTTGGCCTCTGAAAGGTCAAGCGAGAGGTTTTCGCAGTGGAATCAACGTTGCGGTTTTTCGGAATGAAACTCCCTGCATTTAAGCCAAATTCTCGCCAATTCGATCTTCCCATGCGCACGCTCAATGGTCTCCAAAAGGCAAAAGGAGGGCTTTTTGCAGTGGAATCATATTTTTAATGGTTAAATATCCTGTGTATAGCAATGCCGTTTCCGGAGATATATTAATGGCTGTCTATCATAAAAGGGAAGCTGTGGTAGTTTAAAATTATCTGATTCGGAGCGTCTTCCATGAGTAGAAGCCTATGGACGTCAAGCGACAGAGCTTGCGGAAACGCGGGTTTCCAACCCGGACAGCCCTGGACTCTATAAAGCCTGAAATCCCTATGTTTTTAGTAGCTACACCTTATGAATCCTTTAGACACAATATTTGGGGGGTCTAACTGTTGACTTCTGTCTCATTATTCAACTAATTATATGAGATAGAGAGGATTTGTTCTTGATATATCCTATATAATGTATAAGAGAAGATTTGTTATACAAATAGGCATCTGGCTAAGTTGTTTAAAATACTCAAAAATAGTGGAACTGTGGTTGACTAATCCTCAGTGTGTAGATCTAATTTTTATGGCTACAAAAAATTCCTAAGAGTGAGGAAGTCAGCATGGGCGGCAAGATCATATCCGCGGCCTCGCCCCGTACCGGCGG
>JAISEQ010000551.1 GCA_031264045.1 Deltaproteobacteria bacterium | reverse complement strand
CAGGGCGGTGGTCCCGGCAACGTTGGCGGTCGTCAGGGCGGTCGCCAGGGCGGTCCCGGCAACGTCGGTGGCGGCCAAGGCGGTCGTCAGGGTGGTCGCCAGGGCGGTCCCGGCAACGTCGGCGGCGGCCAGGGCGGTCGTCAGGGCGGCGGTCAGGGCAACTTCGGCGGCGGCCAGGGCGGTCGTCAGGGCAACGGCGGCAGAATGGACGGCAACCGCGGCGGTGGCAACGGCGGCCGAATGAACGGCAACCGGGGCAATTCTGGAGGACGTTCCGGCAACGTCAACCGCGGGATGGGTCAGCGCAGCAACGGTCGGCAGCCCGGTGTCAACAACCAGCGCGGCAACAGCAACGGCCGGCGTCCCGGTGTCAACAACCAGCGCGGCAACAGCAACGGCCGGCGTTCCGGTGTCAACAACCAGCGCGGCAACAGCAACGGCCGGCGTCCCGGTGTCAACAACCAGCGCCGCAACAGCAACAATCGCCGGGAGCGTGTCAACCAGCGCCAGAACAGCCAGCAGCGCCGGGGACAGGCGGATCGCCGCCGTGAGAACCGCCGGGCGCCCCAGGTGCGCAGCAACAGCCGTGACGACCGCAGGGATCAGAATCGCCGCGGCAACAGCAACAACCGTGAGGAGAGGCGTCGCGGCAACAGCCGCAGGTAGCCTGTCCTGAAGTTTCGGCCAGAGATGGCCATGAGATGCGCGGGGGGTTCTCAAGCCCTGTTCAAGCTGTCTGAACACCGCTCTGCCCCCAGCGGCTGGGAAGCCTCCCCGACCGGTTCACGCCGGTCGGGGGGGGGTCCTCCACCTTGGGTCCCGGTTCCCGGGACCCGCACCCACCCATTTCAAGGAGTAGTTCCAATGGTCAAATTCTTAAGCTCCCGCCTCGGCCTTCTGGCGATTATCGTAACCGCCATCATCATGGCCGCAGGCATCTCCTCGACCGCCTTCGCCCAGCGGTCTCACGATCGCGGCTATCAGCAGGGCCACCCGGGCGGTGGCGACAGGGATCGCGTGGATCACCGCCGCCCCGGCAACAACAACAAAGGCAAGGGCAAGGTAAACCACCGCCGCCCCGGCAACAACAACAAGGGCAAGGGCAAGGTAAACCACCGCCGCTCCAAGAAGAACAACAACAATCACCGCAACAACAACAGGCACGACAACGACCGTAATGACCGCAGGGATCGCGACCGTCGGTAGCCTGTCCTGAAGCGACGGCCAGGAGAGGGGCAGGTGACGCGCGGGCCTTGTCCGGCCCGGCAAGCCGTCTGAACCCCGCTCTTTTTCCCACAGCCGTGAAGCCCCCCTCCCCGTTCGTTCGGAGAGGGGGGCTTGCTTATTTCCGGACGGCTCGCGGGACCGCCACGTCGATATCCTAGGGGCAGTTCCCATGCTCATCTTCAAAAATTCCCGTGCCGGTCGTCCCGCGTTCTTCGCCGAGGCGGCAGTCGGCGGGGGAAGAGCGTGCCCGCCGTGCCGGAACGTCGCCGGCGGCGCGGCGGACGGGGAAGTCCCGGACTATCGGGTTCTGGAGCGGTAAGGGACGACAGCAGGGCAGCTCGGCAGGCTGGAGGGCGGGGGCATCCCGCCGCACCCTGCCGAAGGAAGGCCCGCTGACGGCAGGGCCTGAGCTCCCCCGGGGACGGAGGCTCCTTTCCGAGGCGTTCCGCCGCTTGCGGCCGCGTCTTCCGTCGGGCGGGCGGGGAGACGGGACGCGCGGCTCCGTCGGGCTCGCGGAGGCGGGGCATCCGCCCGGAAAGACAGGGAGCAGACCGGGAACAGGACGGGGGCGGGGCCGGGGGATCTCGGCGCCTAGAGCTTCCGGGTTCGGCCGGGATGCGGTTCGGGAGGGCGGGATGCCCTGGGGGGCGGGAAGCGCCGCTGAGCCGTGGCCTTGCGATCGTCGGCGGACGGGGAAGGCCGGGACGCGGCGGCGGGGATCCGGACGGGAACGGTTCCGTCTGCCCCGCTGGACCCTCCCTTCCTGGCCTGTCTGCTGAGGGGGGAGGCGGCGGCCTCTTTCCCGCGGCCGACGTCGCGGGTATAGGGGGGCATGGGAGGCACGGGGCCGCCGGAGCGGCCGGAAATCGCCCGGCGGCGCGGGTGCGAAAAAAACGCCCCCCCGGCTTTCGGGCCGGAGGGGCGTCCGTACGGATCTCGGGAGGATGAGGCGAAGGTTCAGGGCAGTCCGGCGATGCGGGGGACGCGGGCGTGCCCGGAAAGGTCCCGCCGGGGCCCCGGCGCGGGAGGGCGGTACGGGGAGCCGGGCACGGGCGCCCGGCGCCGGCGGCTAGTACTCCTCGGGTGCCGCAGGCGGGAGCGCGTAGCCCTGGGGCGCCGGGGGTACCTGGCCCATGGCCTGGGCCCCGGAGCCGTCCTCGCTCACGTGGAGCTCCACCCGGCGGTTGCGCGCCCGGCCCGCGGCCGTGGAGTTGCTGGCGATGGGCTGGGTCTCCCCGGCGGAGCTCACGCTCATGCGCTCCGGGTTCACCCCGTAGCGGGCCAGGGCGGCCATCACGGCCACCGCCCTCCGGTAGCCCAGATCATAGTTGTAGGAGTCCGAGCCCCTGTCGTCCGTGTGGCCCACCAGAACCACCGGCATGGCGGGGTAGTTGCCCAGGATGCGGGCGGCCTGCTGGATGTAGCCCAGGAACTCCCGCTTCACGACGGCGCGGTTGAAGTCGAAGAACGTGGCGTAGGCCACCACCCAGCAGCCGCGGTCGTCCACCTGGGCGCCCAGGGGCGTTCCGGGGCACATGTCGCCGTCGTCCGGCACGCCGTCCTGGTCGGTGTCGAGCACGGTGACCCTGCGGCAGGACCTGCCGTCCAGGAGCCGGACCATGTCGTACTGGCCGGCGGAAAGCGCCCAGTCCTTGGGGGTGCGTCTCCGGAAGTCGGGGGCCTGGCAGTCCGCGCCGTTGTTCAGGAGCTGCTTCGCCAGGCTGTGGCGGCCCTCCCAGGCGGCCCAGTGCAGGGCCGTGGCCCCGTACTCGTCCTGGCCGTTCACCCGGGCCCCGGCCCGCATGAGCAGGTTCGTCGCCCTCTCGTTGTCCATGTGCACGGCCCAGGTGAGGATGGGCCAGCCCGCGCTGTTGAAGGGCTGCTTCAGTATGGGGATGTTCTTTCCGAACACGTCGGCCGGCTTCATCCCGAGCCTCAGGAGGGTGACGTTGGGATCCGCCCCCTGGTCGCGGAGCGCGGCCATGCCTTGGATGTTGTTCTGCGCGAGCGCGTGGAAGAGCCCCTGGTCGGCCACGATGCTCCTGGCTACCTGGGCGTCGGGGTCCAGCCGGTACTGGGCCGAGGCGCGGGGCGCGAACGTGGTCGCCAGGGCAAGCGCCAGCATGAAGGCCAGGGGTGTCAAGGGGAGTCTTCTCATTGTGTCACTCCGGGGCGTGGCCCCCCGCGGCACGGGCAGGGGGGCGGGTCAGGCGCGGGCCGGGGCCGGGAAGGCCCGGGCCGGGAGGTCTCGGGATCCGCTCGGGCGGAATCGCGGCTTCTGGCCGGCGGCGGGCATCCGGTTCCGGTCGGGTTCCGGACGGCCCGGCAGGGGCCGGGGCGAAGCCGGCGCGGCGGGCGCGCCCGCGCCTTCAGCCCGGGAAGGGCCGGAGGCGTTGAGGCGCGGGCGGTGGCCAGATCATCTGTACTCGACCACCAGGACCGGCGGGGTCTTCATCACCCTGACGGTCGTGATCTCCGACTCGTCGCGGCCGCAGGGGAGCGAGATGGTGAAGAACGTCCCGGCCCTCTGCTCGTTTATGGCGCGGGCCGCGAAGTCCGTGATGTCCACCGTTATCCAGCCGGCGTTCCCCGGGGGGGCCTGGCGGGGGGTCCCCAGGGACTGGAGCTGGTCGCCCACGGAGAACTTGCCCCTCACCTCGGCGAAGTTGACGAAGAACTGGGCGTTGTTCTCCACGTAGAAGGCCAGCACCGCCCTCTGGACCGAGGCCGCCGCCGGGTAGGTGCCCATGTTGAACTCCATCTCCAGGGTCGCGGCATGGCCGGGCATGCCGGCGTAGGCGCATCCGGAGGCGTCGGGCACCAGGTTCGCGCAGCCGAGCATCATGGTGGAGAGCCCCCGCTCCTTGTAGGAGATGATGGGGGCCTCGACCCAGGCGGACAGGTCGAAGGGGTCCAGGCTCTGGACGCAGCTGGGCGAGGTCGAGCGGGAGAAGCTCGACCCCGGGAGCCTGGAGATGTTGGTGAAGCCGCGGCCGTCGCAGGAAGAGAACTTCTTGTAGGGGGTCCCGGCCACGGAGGGTGTCAAGCTGCCGGCGCAGCCGGTGAGCGCCAGGGCGCAGGCGATGGCCATCACGGCCAAGGCCGTTGTCGGGAGAGCTTTCATAGGCATCGGCAGCCGGGGCCAGGGGTCCCTGCCGCGGACCTCCTTCGGGTGTCTAAAGTGTCTGGCCGCGCGTTGGCGGGCCGGGTGGGCGGTTCCCGTTGGCCGGGAAGGGCGGTGCGGGGCCCGGTCGGCCGGGCCGTCGGGGAGGGTGCCCCCGTTGGGCGGGCCCGGGGCCGTTCAGGCCGGGCGGGGCTCAGTTCGGGCCGGGCCCGCAGGCGGGCCGTCCCGCCCGTGCCGGAGCCCTCGGGACGGGCCCCGGATGGGCGGGGAGTGCCGCCGGAATCATTTGCCCGGGGAGGCGTAGGTGCCGGGCTGCTCCACGTAGGGGGCGTCCAGGTGCCTCTCGATTCCCGGGTCGGTGGGGATGAAGAGCATTATCTTGTCGTTCATCTGGATGGCGTCCTCCGAGTACGTGATGCGGGCCACGTAGCTCACGGGGTCCAGATCCTGGGCGAGGCGCGCCCCGCGGCTGCCGCTCCTGTTGGCGCGGCTGGAGGCCGTCGCGCTCGGGGGCACCAGGCCCTCGACCCTGGCCACCACGTGGACCCGGCCCTTGAAGTGGAAGACCTGGCCCAGGTTGGCGCCGCTGTCGGGGCGCAGGCGCTCGGTCTCGCGGACGGGCGTGGTCACCGAGTAGATGGGGAAGGAGGTGAAGTAGGGGTCAGGGTCCTCGTAGGTGTCGGAGTCCCGGAGCCTCGCCACGTCCTCGGTGAAGCGGATGACCACGTTGTCGCCGGTGGAGAGGAGCATCCTTCCGGGGGACGACATGTCGGTGGAGTTCCCGGGCATGGGCGCCCCGCGGTCCGAGGAGGCGATGATCTCGCCCACCATGTGGACCTCGTAGAGCTGATCCACCTCTTCCCCGGTCGTGGGATCCTTCCTCTTGACCCGCACCCTGGTGGTCCCGGTGCCTCCCTGGCCGCGCGGGTCGGCCACGAAGGAGAAGAACTCCGGGAAGGCGGTGTTGAGCGGCTGGTTGTTGGAGTAGAGGTTCCCGGGGTCCGTCATGGGGGGCGGCGGCACCTTGACCGGGGTCCGGAGGGCCAGGGTGGACTCGGGGAAGATGTAGATGGTGTCCCCGGGGGTGAGCCGCCTGGGGTGGGCCACGAGTTCCCTGTTGGCCCTCCACAGGGCCCCCCCCAGGGAGCTCTTGCCGTAGAAGGTGCGGGCTATGGAGCTTATGGTGTCGCCTTTCTTGACGACGTAGGTCAGGGTGCCCACGTCCTGGGCGAGGGCGTCCACGGTCCCGGCGGCCAGCGTCATGAGGCCCAGGCCCAGGGCCGCGGCTACCAAGAGGTTTACGGCGCGAAAGGGTTTCGACATGGCTTTCCCGCACGGGCCGGAAGGGGAAGGTCGTTCCGGGGCTGTGCGGCCTCCTTCTTGTGGGGGTTCGTGGTCTGGCGGCGGCGCCTTCCGCGCCCCCGCTCCCGGTCCGACCGCTCCGCGGTGCGGCCCGGGAGCGGGGGGGCCGCCGGGCGGGATTGGCCTCAAGCTGCCCGGAGGGCCTTGGCGCCAGGTTCAGGTGCCGGGGCGCGCGTCGCCCCTGCCGGGGCGGGTGGTCCCGGAAGGAACGCCGCCTGCCGGAGGGAAGGCGTCCGCGGCGCCTCCGGTGAAGTCTTCGCCGGGGGTCGGGCATCCGGCTGGCCCGGGGATGCCCCGGGCGGCCGGGAGCGGGGAGGCGGCGCGGCCTCCCGCTTTCCTATTCGGCCGTTCCGGGAAGCGGCTTGAAGGGGGGGGCGGCGGGGCGGTCCGCGTTCAGCCGGCCCGCCGGGGTCCCCGGCGGGGCGGCATGCGGGGATCCGGCGGCCCTCCGCCCTGCCCGAGGGCATCGCGGGGCCAAATGAGCGATTTATCTTCTTGCAGGCACAAAATGTGCCGCAACGGACTTGAAAAGGCACCGAATTTATGGGAGAATAAGCTGAATTCGGGCTCCATGAAGCTAGCTTTGGCCGAATTGGGATCATGGTCAACAAATGTTGTGTTTTGACCACTGATTTAGCACAAGGATAACTTTTCAGAGACAATTCAGCCTAAATTATCTAAAGTAGAGTACAATTATTCCGACTCGGCTGTCAAGCGACCGGCCTGTCCCGGGGCGGGTCCGGGTCAGGGCCCCCCTTCCCGGCCTCTTCCCCCGAAACCATTGAAACATAAGGGTTTCGGGGTTACGGGCCGCACGGGCGCCCCCCGGGGGCCGCGTTCGGGAGGCGCAGCCGCCGGGGAGCCCGCTCCCGCGTCTCCCCCCCGCATCTTGCCGGGGCCCTCCCGCCCGCCGCAATCCCTGCGCGCGGGGAGCTCCCGGGGACCCTTCCCGGACCGCCCGGACGTGTTGGGGTGTTTTTGTTTCGCGGGAAGGGTTATAGTTTTCGCCTGGCGGGCGCCGGGGCACTCTCCCGGCGGACCCGCCCCGTCCCCCGTCCCGCGAGTCCGCCGCCGTCCGGCGGCAAGGCCCTCCGGACCGCCAGGGGCGGCCTCATGTGCCCCGATTGCGGGCTTCCGGACACCCCGCCCGCACATGGTCTAGCGTCCGGGCGTTCAGGCCCCGTCGGCTTCCTCCGGGTCTTCCGCCCGGGCCGCCTGTCTCCCCGCCCCGGTTAGGCCGCCGCCCCGCCATTCTCCAGCCGGGCTGGGCGTCCCGCCTCCCCGCTTTTCATAATGAGCCGATCGGGAGCTCCGGCTTCCCCGCACCTGGCTTCCCGGCCTTCTTTCCGCTCCCGCGCCCGCGGCGCTCCCTGCCTCCCTCCCGCTCCCGCTGGCCTGCGCGGCTCCGGCGCTCCGGGAAATCCGGCCTTCGGGCTGACGGCCCCCTTTCCCTCCCCCGACGTCCTTTCACGGCTCGCGGCACGGGAAAGGGGCGCCCGCCGGACGCGCCCCCGCCCGGCGGGACGCGCCCGGAGGCCGGGCGATCTTTCTGGACAGCGCTTCTGGAACGACGCTTTCATGACGGCGCCCCGCCGGGCGGCGTCTCGTCGGCGCGCCCCCTTTCGGCGCGGCCGGAGGAACCCCACATCACTCACTTCACGCCGGCCCCTGACTTCGAGGGGCTCTGGAAATCGTCCGGAGGGACGGTGGCCGTGGTAGGCGCCGGGGCCTGGGGAACGGCGCTGGCCCTCCATGCCGCCCGCCAGGGCCACAGGGTCACGCTCTGGGCCCGCCGCCAGGAGATAGCGGACAGGATAAACGCCTCCCGCGAGAACCCGGACTTCCTGCCGGGCACCCGCCTGGACGGTTTCATACGGGCCGTCTGCGACCCCGAGGAGGCCGTGGAGGGGGCGGCGCTGGTGATCTGGGCGGTGCCGTCCCACGGCCTGCGGGAAGTCGCCAGGGCCGTCCTCCCGCACCTGGCCGAGGGGGCGGCCCAGGTGAGCGCCTCGAAGGGCATCGAGGACCAGAGCTTCCTCACCATGAGCGAGATCCTGGCCTCCGAGAGCCCTCCGGGACGCGTGACGGCCGTGGGCGCGCTCTCGGGGCCGAGCTTCGCCCGGGAGGTGGCCAGCGGCCTCCCCACCGCGGTCACCCTGGGCATGCGCCACGCGCCCACCGCGAGGCTCGTGCAGTCGCTCCTGTCCGCCCCGGTCTTCCGGATCTACACCACGGAGGACCTGCGCGGCGTGGAGCTCGGCGGCGCGCTGAAGAACGTCTACGCCATAGCCGCCGGCATCTGCGACGGGCTGGAGCTGGGGCTGAACGCCAGGGCGGCCTTCCTCACCCGCTCCCTTTCCGAGATGACCAGGCTCGCCGGCGTCATGGGGGCCAGGCCGCTCACCCTCTCCGGGCTCTCCGGAATGGGCGATCTGATACTGACGGCCACGGGCGGGCTCTCCCGCAACCGCCAGGTGGGGCTGCGCCTCGGGGCCGGGGAGACCCTGGAGGAGATCCTGGCGGGCCGCCGCGACGTGGCCGAGGGGGTCAGGAACTCGCGGTCCGTCTGGGGCATGGCCCAGGCCCGCCAGGTGGGCATGCCCGTGGCCAGGGAGGTCTACAGGGTCCTCTACGAGGGCAAGAGCCCCAGGCAGGGCATGGTGGATCTCCTGACCAGGAGGCTCAAGGACGAGATACACCCCGAGGTCCTGGAGAAGGTCCTTTGACGAGCGGGCCCGGCCCCGGCCCCCGCGCCGGCGGGAAGGCCCCCGGACGCTCCGGGGGAGGTGCCGGATCCGCTTCCGGGACTCGCGGGAAGGCGGCCGGCGGGACCGGGCCCGCGCCTCCCCGCGCCACGGGACCCTTCAGGGCGGGGCGCTGCCCCCCCGGCTTCCCGGAGGGGATCTCCAGGCTCGGGCTGATGGGGGGGGCCTTCAACCCTGTGCATCTGGGCCACCTGAGGGCCGCCGAGGAGATGGCAGGCCGCTACTCCCTGGACGCGGTTTGCTTCATGCCCACCGCGCTCCCGCCCCACAAGGAGGGCGGGGAGCTGGCGCCCTTCGCGGACAGGCTCCGGATGGTGGAGCTGGCCATCCGCGGCAGGAGCGGCTTCTGCGCCTCCGATCTTGAGCTCAGGCTCCCCGGCCCCAGCTACACGGTGAACACCCTTAAGGCCATAAGGGAATCCCTGCCTGTGGGGGCCAGGCTGTTCTTCATGGTGGGATTCGACTCCTTCCAGAAGGTGAGGCTCTGGAAGTCCGCGAGGGAGCTCTTCACGCTGGCCTCCTTCGCGGTCAACATACGTCCCGGGGCCAGGCGCAGCTCCCCCGGCTCCCGGCCCAGGCTGGCCGGGATACTGAAGTCCCTCTTCCGGGCCGAGCCGGTCTGGGAACCGGAGGGCGAGGCCTTCCTGGTGGAGGGCTTCCTGCCCGTGCATTTCTTCGAGGGCTCCCGGCTTGCCATCTCCAGCACCGACCTGCGGGGGCGCATCGCCTCCGGGGAGTCCGTGCGCTACCTGGTCCCGGACGCCGTCCTCGGCTATCTGGCCAGAAAGGGCCTCTACGCGGACCAGCCCGTGAAGCGCAGGGGCGGCCCGTGAGCCCCAGCGGTCTGTCGGTCGGACGGCCGGGGAGGAGACGGCCTCCCGTACGCCTCCCGCGGGCTGGACCGGCCGGGGGGGAGCCTTCCGGCCTGCGGTCCCCCCATGTCCCGGCCCCGCCGGCACGGCGTTCCGAAACCTGTCCGCCGATCCGCGGCCGCCCCGCGCCGGGGTTTCCGCCGTCCCCGGACAGGCAGGCCCCCCGGGCCCGGCAGGCTCCGGGGTTCTTCGGCGCCGTTCCTTTTTGACCCCAACGCCCCAACACCTTCCATCACTCCAAGAGGTGCCATGACGGAAAACCGAAAGGACTCGCTGACAGGAACCGCCGGGAAGGCGGCCGATCTCCCCGCCGGGAGGGCGGGCGCCATAAGTTCCGACATCGCGGGCACGGGGGCCGGAGCGGCCCCCGGGACGGAGGCCCCCGCGGCCGCGGCCGGCAATCCGGTCCCAGCGGCCGCTCCGGAGCCCGCTGCTTCCGGGGACGGGGCCGGGACGGCCGCCGCCTCCTCCTGTGTCGTTCCAGAGGCCAAGGCCGCTCCGAAGGCCAAGGCCGCTCCGAAGGCCGGGGCCGCTCCGAAGGCCAAGGCCGCTCCGAAGGCCGGGGCCGCTCCCAAAGCCAAGGCCGCTCCGAAGGCCGGGGCCGCTCCCAAAGCCAAGGCCGCTCCGAAGGCCGGGGCCGCTCCCAAGGCCGGGGCCGCTCCCAAGGCCGGGGCCGCTTCCCAGGCCGGGGCCGCTCCCAAGGCCGGGGCCGCTTCCGGGACAAAGGCAGCCGCCGTCGGGGCCGCTCCCCGCAGGACCAGGAGGGAAGGTCCCGCCCCGCAGGTCCCCGGCGCCCTCGGGGAGAGCACCCTCCCGAAACTGAAGAAGAAGGCCCCTTCCGCCAGCCGCGAGGTCGCCGCCCTGGTGAGCCGGGCCGCAAACGGGCACCAGCTCGAGTCTCCGGTGCTCCTGAACCTCGCGGGGAGCTCCCAGCTGACCGACTTCTACTACATAGCCACCGCCAAGAGCTCAAGGCAGGTGAAGCACGTGGCGGAGGACATCATGGAGACGCTCAGGAGGCAGGGGGTGAGGACCCTGTGCGTGGACGGGCTCTCTGCAGAGGAGGCGAGCTGGGTCGTCCTGGACTTCGGGGACGTGATGGCCCACATCTTCCTGGAGGAGGCCAGGGCCCGTTACGACCTTGAGGGGCTCTGGGCGGACGTCCCCAGGGAGGATCCCGCCACCCTGGCCGGGCCGCCGAAGGGCAGGAAGCGCCGCGCCTGAGGCACGGGGCGCGGTATCGCGGCGGGCTGGATTTGCGGGGGCCGCCGGTCTATCATGGCCCGGCCCGCTTCCGGGGCCCGGGAGCCCGGGCCTTCCCATCCGTCTTCCGCGCCGGCCCGGCGGCGCCCGCCCCGCCGATTCCGCCATCCCCGTCCGTTTCCCGTCCCTCCGGGACCTGTCCCTGGCGAACCGTCCGTTCCGGGATCTTCCCCGCCGTTAATCCCGGCCGGCGGCGGGTCGCCGCAGTCCCGTCCGTCCGGGTACGGGCCGCCCGGCCGTCCCGGAGCCGTTCCGTTTCCCATGCGCGCTTGAACGGGCGCGTCAACGTGTGGTATTATTTTGGGAAGCCTTGTTTTCTCCAGGGCCCCGATGCGGCTCCGCCAGGCCGGCGGACGCGTCCCGCCCCGCTTCCCCACGCCGGCCCGCCCCGGGCGGCCCGCCCTTCTCCCTGTCCCCTGTCCCCTCCCCAGGCCCGGCGCCCTCCCGGCGCCACGCGGCCCCCTCCATGCGGAAGTGTCAATGTCTGTCACGCGAAAACCCGAGGAAAAGCCGCCTGCGGGGGATCTGGGGGAGGAGCTTGAGGCCTTCCGCAAGTACCTAAAGTCCCACGGCTTCAGGGTTACCCGCGAGCGCGAGGCCATAGCCGAGTGCATCCTGCTGAACCACGGCCATTTCGACGTGGACGAGCTCTTCATGAGCCTCCGTTCCAAGAAGCCCATCTCCAAGGCGTCCATCTACCGGGCCATCCCCCTCCTGATAGAGTGCGGGCTCCTGGCCGAGGTTTACCTTGAGGACGGGCACATGCACTACGAGAGGGTCTACGGCCGCGAGCACCACAGCCACCTGAGGTGCCTGAACTGCCGGCGCATCTTCGAGTTCTCCGCCCCCGAGCTGGTCCAGGTCGAGAAGAAGATCTGCCGCCAGGAGGGCTTCAAGAGCGAGGGCAACAAGTTCGAGATCTGGGGGCTGTGCTCCAGCTGCCAGGGCGAGGGCAAGAAGTGACCGGATGAACGGGCCGGGGGCGGCAGCCTCCGTGTTTCCGGGATGAAACCCCGGACACGCCTGAAACCGGAATCCCCGGAGGCCCGCGGGAATTTCACGGGCCGCGGCCGACTTTCCGCTTCGCGGGCTCGGGGCGCCCGGAAGCCTCCGGGCCGGAAGCCCGCGGAAAGGGACCCCGGGGTCCCCCGCCGCCGGAGCGGGGCCGAAACGCTTTATGCCCCAGGCGCCGAGGGCCCGATGCCCGGAGGGCCTGGAGACTTGGATTCCCTTTTCGGCCGGAAGGCCGCCGGGGGTCGGTAAGACGAGGCCGCGGGGCCGCATGCCGCCGCGGATTCAAAGCCGGAGCCATCAATGCCTGCTTTCCACATCCCCGCCCGCCGGGCGCGTGCCGCCTTCGCGCTCGCGGCCGCTTCCGCCGTCCTCGTGACGGCCCTGGCCGCACCGGCCCGGGCCGCGGGCAACTCGGACTTCAAGGTCTACGAGTCCTTCAAGATCCTGGCCCGGGTCTTCTACGAGGTGAACAGCCGCTTCGTTGAGGAGCCGGACAACACCACCCTGGTCCACGGGGCGGTGCGCGGGATGCTCTCGAGCCTGGACCCCCACTCCTCCTTCTTCACGGCGGACGAGATGCAGGAGCTGAAGCAGGAGACCACCGGGGCGTTCTCGGGGGTCGGGGTGGAGATAACGATGAAGGACGGCATCATCACCGTCGTCTCCCCCATCGAGGACACACCGGCCTTCCGGGCGGGCATCCGCTCGGGAGACCAGATCGTGTCCATAGACGCCAAGGCCGCCGCGGAGATGAACCTCATGGAGGCCGTGCGCCTCATCCGCGGCCCGGTCGGGAGCTCCGTCACCTTCTCCATCCGCCGAACTGGGGTGCGCGACCCCTTCAACGTGACGGTGGTGCGCGCCAAGATCCCCATGATCTCCGTGCGCTCCCAGGAGCTGGGCGAGGGCATAGGCTACATCCACATCAGGAACTTCCAGGGCGGCACCGTGATGGAGCTGGAGCGCGCCGTGCAGCAGCTCGCCTCCAAAAGCTCCCTGAAGTCCGTGATTCTCGATCTGAGAAACGATCCGGGCGGCCTTCTCGACCAGTCCGTGGCGGTCTCCGGGCTCTTCCTGGGCCAGGTGCCCGTGGTCGAGACCAAGGGCCGCCGGGACGACCAGGACGCCGTCTACCGCTCCGACAAGGAGTCCGTGGTCCCCCTGGCCGTGCCCATGATCTGTCTGGTAAACGAGGGTTCCGCCTCGGCCTCAGAGATCGTGGCGGGCGCGCTGCAGGACTACGGGCGGGCCGTCATCCTGGGCACCCAGACGTTCGGCAAGGGCTCGGTGCAGTCCATAGTGCCCCTCCCCGACGGCTCGGGGATGCGGCTCACCACGGCCCGCTTCTACACCCCCACCGGCAGGAGCATCCAGATAGCGGGCATCCGCCCCGACGTCGAGGTGAAGAACCCGTTGCCCCCGGACTTCCAGATGCCCAGGGAGGAGGATCTCGAGGGCCACCTGAAGGGCCAGGGCGAGAGCTCCCGGAACCGCCGGGGCGGCAGCGCCGGAGACCGCAGGGGCAGGGGGGACAGGACGCCCGCGCCGCCCGCGGCGGAACCCCCCGCCCCCCCCGAGGCCGAGGAGTACACGCCCCCCGACAAGCACTACTCCCAGATGACCGTGGCGGAGCGCCTGGCCTCCGACCGCCAGCTGGCCGCCGCCTTCAACATGCTCAAGAACGGGGAGGTCCGCAACACCTACGCCGGCCCCCCCGCCGAGGAGAACCCCGTTGCCAGCGCCCCCGCCAAAGGCGCGGACACGGGGGACATCTCCCGTCCCGGCGCCACGGACGACGGATACAGGGGCTGAAGGGGCACCTTCCGCCCGGACCAGCACGGGAAGGGGCGGCCCCGGCCTGCCCGGAGCCCGCCCCCGGACCGCTCAGGTGCGCGCTGGGCCTGAACGTCCGGCTCCGCGCCGCGCCCGGCGCCGGATCTTCCGGTCCCGTTACCGAATACACCAGCCCGCGGACAGGCGAGCTTCCGGCCATGCGAAGGCACTGCCGGGCCCGAGCCTCCTGCCCGCCCTCCCAAGCACCCCTTTCCGGATCCGGGACAGGATCCGCCTTTCACCGCCGGGGGCGGCCGGGCCCGCCCCTGGCGGGACTTCACGCGTGACGGACCCGGAAGGGCACGTCCGGGCGGATGCCTCCCCGGGCCTTTCCCCGGGCGGCACCCCGCAGGCTCGGCCGGCGCGGGAACCCCGCCGGGCCGCGCGGCGGGATCCCGGAAGGTCCCTTGCCGCCCCGGACCCGGGGCCCGGGGCCGCTCCGGATTCCTTAACCTCCGCGCCGGAGACCTGCCGGACATGTCCGTTCCGGGCGGTCCCGGGCGCCGGTCCCGCCGGGACGCGGTCCCCCGGGCCGCGAGAGACCGCCCGTGCGCGGGGGCCCCGTGCCCCCGGCGGACGGGAGCAGCACACGTACAGTTGCCCAGCCGCGGCTGCCGCCGGCGGCCCTGGGACCCGTGACGCCGCAAGCCCCCCGCGAAACGCGCCGGGAGCCGGGGCGGGAGGGGCCCGGGCCCCGGACCGGTCGCCCGCTGCCCCCGGCCCGCGGCGGGCGCATGCCCTTTCGCCGGGCCGGGGGCGAGACGCGAAACCAGAGGGCCAGGGGCGTGCCGCACGAGCGGGCGCCGGGCCGCCGCCCCAGGGGGGCGGGTCATATACCAGGAGTTCTTGATGACTTTTTCCAGCGGAGACGATGCGGACTTCGGCCAGGGCGGCGTCGGCGGGGCCGGCGGTCCCGGCGAGGGCCGGGACGCGGCGGCAGAGGCCGCGGGCGGCGAGGACCGCGAGTCCCGGGAGGGGACCGGAGCGTCCCGTGACGGGACCGGAACCTCGTACGGGGACGGCTCGCGGGACGGGACTGGAGACGGCGGGGGCCGCGGCGGATCGGCCGGCGGCCCGGGCGCGGAAGACTGCCCGTCCGGGGCCGGGGACGGAACCCCCGGGGGGACCGGCCTTGAGCCGGGAGAGCGGTACGGGACCGGCCCGGACCCCGGGCAGCCGGAGGATGCCGCCCTGGCGGCGGGGCCGGCGGACGGGACCGTCCGGGAATCCGGAGCCCGGGACGGCGCTCCCCCTGAAGAATCCGGGGATCCCGGCCCTTCCGGGACCGGCGGCGGCCCCGCGGCGGGGGCCGAGGGACTTCAGGCCCCGGAGCCGGAGACCGCCGGATTCGGGGCGCCGGGCGCGGAGACCCCGGGAGACGAGTCCGACTCCCAGGACGAGGACCTCTCCGGCGAGCAGCGCCCGGACAAGCCCAACTTCCTCACCTCCGCCAGGTTCAAGGACTTCGGCCTCCCGCAGAAGATCATAGACGGCCTGGACTCGGCCGGCTTCCTGTACGCCACCCCCATCCAGTCCATGGTCATTCCCGAGGCGCTGAAGGGCAAGGACATAGCCGGGCAGGCCCAGACCGGGACCGGCAAGACCGTGGCCTTCCTGGTGCCGGTGATGGCGAGGCTCATGGCCAGGGCGTCCGCGAAGCCCGGGCTCCCCAGGGCGCTGGTGGTGACTCCCACAAGGGAGCTGGCCGAGCAGATCTATTCCGACGGCAAGCATCTCGCCGCCTTCACCGGGCTCACGCTGACGCTGGTCATCGGCGGCATGGACTACCGCGAGCAGGCCCGGTCGCTCGAGGAGGGCCCCGACATCGTGGTGGGGACCCCGGGGAGGCTCACCGACTACATACACAAGCGGGTCTTCAACACCGACGCGGTGGAGGTCTCCGTGGTGGACGAGGCGGACAGGCTCCTGGAGCTCGGCTTCATAAGGGATCTGAAGTTCATCCTCTCGCGGCTCCCCTCCTACGAGTCGCGGCAGACCATGCTCTTCTCCGCCACCCTCAGCCACCAGATCCTGGAGCTCGTCTACAACTTCATGAACCCGCCCCAGTACATCACGGCGGAGCCCGGCCCCCGGTCCCAGGACCAGATAGTCCAGGAGCTCTACCACGTCTCCAGGGGCGAGAAGCTCTCCCTTCTCCTGGGGCTCCTGAAGCGCGAGGAGCACAGCCGGGTCATCATCTTCTGCAACACCAAGAGCGGCGTCGAGTGGCTGGCCAAGAAGCTCGTCGCCAACGGCTTCCACGCGGAGGGCATAACCGGGGATCTCCCCCAGCCCAAGAGGCTCCGGCTCATGCAGTCCTTCAAGGACAACCAGCTGGACATCATGGTGGCTACGGACGTGGCCTCCCGGGGCATCCACGTGGAGGACGTCTCCCACGTCTTCAACTACGACATCCCCCAGGACGCCGAGGACTACGTGCACCGCATCGGCCGCACCGGAAGGGTGGGCAAGACCGGCAAGGCGGTGTCCTTCGCCTGCGAGGAGTACGTCCACCACCTGGAGGCCATAGAGAACATCCTGGGCGCCAAGATCCCGGTCATCTTCGCCGACGACGATCTGTTCGTGAAGGACCGCTCCGGGGACGCGCGGCGCCGCGGCCCCGGCGCGGACGAGCAGAGGGGCCGTCCCGCCCAGCAGGAGGCGAGGGCCACCCAGGGGCACGGCCGGCACCACGCCCGCGATCAGAAGTCCAGGGAGCCCTTCCCGGACGCCGGCGCGGCGCAGGGATCCGCGCCGGACGAGGGGCCCGGGGACGGAGCGGAGCAGGCTTCCGAAGCTCCTCCGGGATCCGGGCCGGGCCAGCAGGCCGCCCCCCCCTCCGCCGCGGCTTCCGGGACTGTTCCGGGACCGGCCGGCCCCGCCCCGGGCAGGTACGCGGTGGGCCGCGACGGCCACGGCAACGGGCACGGCGGCTCCAACGGCCAGGGCGGCCACGGCCGGCCGGGAGCTCCGGGCGGCCACGCCCCCCGCGATGCCCGCGAGGAGGCCTTCGGCGCCCGGGGCCTGGCTTTCTCCGACCGCCCCGGCGGCGTTTTCGGGCTTGCCCCGCGCCTTCCGGTCAACGCCTCCCACCCCGACGTCCGCTTCGAGCTCACGTGGAAGCCCTCGGACATCGTCTCCCTCCCCGGCGAGCTCCCCGCGCCTTCCGGGAACGGTTCCCTGTCCCGCGCCGCGGCCGAGGCCTCCCGCTCCCCGGAAGGCGTCCGCGGGGACGCCTACGACGATCTGGAGGACATCCGGGACGTCTCGGGGGAGGACGGGCCCCGGCCCGCTCCGGAGTCCGGGGAGGAGCTGCCCCCCGCGTCCTCCGGCGCCTACGTGGTGGCCCCAGAGGCTGTCGCCCGCTCCCGCGAGGAGGCCCGGCCCCAGCCGGCCGACGGCGCGGCCGCGCAGGCGGACCGGCTAGGGCCCGCCGGGACGGCGGATGGGGCGCAGCCCGCCGAGGGAGAGACCGGGGGAGGCCGCCGACGCAGGCGCCGCCACCGTTCCCGCCACAAGGACTCCCAGCAGGCGGCCCAGGGCGCGGACGGCCAGCCCGCCGCGGACGGCGCGGATGCCGCGCCCTCCGGCTGGACCCCGACGGATTATGCCAACTTCGTGGTCTTCGACCGCCCCGCGGACGTCGGCCCCGATGCCGATGACCTCGCCCAGCGCGATGCCGTGGACGATGCCGCTGCCGCGCCGGCCGTGACCGAGACCGTGACCGAGACCGAGACCGAGACCGAGGCCTATGCCGCGGCGGCGGCGCCTTCGCCGGAACCCGCCCTCCCGGAGGAGGACGCCGGCCCCGCGGCCGAGGCGGACGGAGCCGCCGAGGAGACCGTTCCGGCGAAGCGTACCCGCCCGAGCAGGTCCAAGACCGCCGTCGCGGCGAGGGCCGCTGAGACGGACGGGGCGGACGTTCCGGACGCGGCGGCCCCTTCCGGCCCCAAGTCCCCCTCCAGGTCCAGGACCGTCAAGGCGGCGGCCGAGAAGGCGGCCGCGTCCGCCAAGGCCCCGGCGAAGAGGGCGGCGGCGAAGAAGGCGGCGGAGCCCAAGGCGCCCGCCAGGCCCAAGGCCCCGAAGGCCGAGGCCAAGCCCAAGGCGCCAGCCAGGCCCAAGGAGCCCAAGGATGCCAAGGCCACCAAAGGCGCGGCCGCCAAGGCCCCGAAGGGCTCCGGCGCCGCCAGGAAGGGCTGAGGCCGGGCAGGCTTCCGCGATGCCGGGAAAGTCCCCCGCGGGCGCGCCGGGGAAGGCCCCGGCTCCCGCCCCGTCGGCGGGGACGGGGCGGCCTGCGGCCGCTCCCGCGTCCTCCGGAGGTTCCGCCGCCCCCCCGCCGGGGGGGGCGGCGGGGATCCGCCGCAGGCTCATGTGGATCTACCGGACGCTCCACGCGGCCCTGGGCCCCTGCGGCTGGTGGCCCGGGGACAGCCCCTTCGAGGTGATGACGGGGGCCGTGCTTACCCAGAACACCGCGTGGCGCAACGTGGAGAGGGCCATCGCGAACCTCCGCGCCCTGGGGCTCATGACGCCGGAAGCCGTCCTCGCCGCGGACCGCGCGGGGCTGGAGGAGGCTCTCCGGCCGTCGGGGTACTATACCGTGAAGGCCCGGCGGCTCCTGGCGCTCTGCTCCTTCATAACGGAGCACGGCAGGGGGGGCCTGGACCCCGAAGTGCTGCGCCTTCCGGCGGAAGAGCTCCGCCGCCGGCTGCTGGCCGTGTCGGGCGTAGGCCCGGAGACCGCCGACTCGATAGTCCTCTACGCCGCCGGCCGCGCGAGCTTCGTGGTGGACGCCTACACCCGCAGGATCCTCTCCAGGCACTCGCTCATCAGCGGTGACGAGCCCTACGGCGACATAAGGGAACTCTTCATGGGTCACCTCGCCCCCGACGTGCCCCTCTACAACGAGTACCATGCGCTCATAGTCGTGGCGGGCCACCGCTTCTGCCGCCCGAAGGGCCCCAGGTGCGGTCTGTGCCCGATCGGCTCCGACCCCTGGCTTTCGGGGGAGCTGAAAGCGGCGGCCGGGCGGGGTTAGGCGCGGGGGGAAGGGCAGGAGCAGGGGCAGGGGCCAGGCGCAGGGGAAGGGCAGGAGCAGGGGCAGGAGCCAGGCGCAGGGGAAGGGCAGGAGCAGGGGCAGGGGCCAGGCGCAGGGGAAGGGCAGGAGCAGGGGCAGGGGCTGGGGCAGGAGCCAGGCGCCGGGGGAAGGGCGGCGGCCCGTGGTCGCTGGAACGGGGGCGGGGGATGCGAGCCCGCGTTCGGCCGGGGAAGTCTGCCGAGGAACCGCGGAGATCCGGCGCGCTTCTGAGGGGCGGCCGCGCTTTTCGCGGCTTTGCGGCACCTCCGCCCCGGTGCCGGAAGCGAAATTCGTTTCGGTCGCCCGGCGGGCGGCGCTGAACTCCGGGCGGCGCGAAACTTCCCGGCCTGCGGAGCGGGCCGCCGGATCCCTGAAATTGGATGACGGGATATCCGGCTCCTTCAGGAATCCGAAGAAAGCTCAGCTGCGCTCGGCCTGACTGGGCATCTCGACTCGTGACGCGGGAACTGGTTGAAGGCAGGAGGGGCCGTTCAAGGCCCCCGCGGCCGGCGGGACTCCGGACTTCATCGGCCCACGAAGCTCTCGCCGGTGCAGACGGACCTTCGGGCCGGTTGATCCTGAACCGGTCGGCAGTCCCGTTCCGGCAGGAGCCCGGGATGCGGTCTCCAAAGGAAGGCCTGAGCCTGTATTAGTTCCCCGGATTGGCGTGTAAGGTCCCAGGTCATTCCAGAAATGGAAGACGTCCCCGTTCCGGACTGATACGGCAAACGGAACCGGGTGGCGCGTTCCCCCGCGGCAGGTGCCGTACTCGATGTCCCTGCCGGAAGATGCCCGCGTCCCGGAAGCGCCGGGCCCTTTCGGAAGCGAGGACGTTTGCCGCCTGCTCCCGCGCCTGCTCCTGGACGGACTGCGTAAGCCCGCTCCCGGACGGACGGGGCCGGCCTGCCCCGGACGGAAGAGGCCCGCCGCCCCCCCCTTCAGGGGAGGACCGGCGGGCCCCGCTTTTCGGGCTGTCGGGAGAATGCTACCTGCGGTGCCTTCTCGGGTCCTTCTTGCCGTGGCCGGGCTTCTGGTGTCCGTAGCCGGGCTGCTTCTTGCCCCCGCCGTTTCCGTGGCCGTTCCCGTATCCGGGCTTCTTCTTGCCCCCGCCGTTTCCGTGGCCGTTCCCGTATCCGGGCTTCTT
>JAISEQ010000518.1 GCA_031264045.1 Deltaproteobacteria bacterium | reverse complement strand
GGGGGGGGGGGGGGGGGGGCGGGGGGGGGGTCGCGGGGGGGGGCGGGGGGGGGGGCCCCGCCGGGGCCGGGGGGGGGGGGGGCGTGGGGGGGGTCGCCGGGAGCGGCCTGCTGGGGAGGGGCCAGCGGCAGATAGCCGGGGGCGGCCTGCGGCAGAAAGGCGGGGTTGCCCGGATCTGTACCTCCAGAGACGCTTTGGACAGGGGGCCCGAAGCGGTTGGGACCCGGAGTTCCGGCCTGCAGTAAGAAAATCACGTTCACCATTGGCAGGAACGTAAACCCCGCAGACATGTCGACATCGTGGAGACGCTTGGCGCACAGGATTAGGTTGGGGATGAGCAGGAACACGATCAAAAAAAGCATGACAAAAAATATAACGGGTATGATAGGAATAAGCAATACCAGCACTAAGAATAATATGAACTCGCCCAGTATGTACATCCAAAAGTCACGCCGGCCCATCCTGCCGTCTAAACAGGAGAATCCGAGCCCGCGATAGCTATCAATTGCGGGGTTCCAAAAGTTCTTTCTTAAAAAACTCATTGCGGGCTCACTTTATTACCGGGACTGACGGATGCGATACTGGCGACAGGCCGCGCCGCGTACGGGGGAAGGGAGGCCGGCCTGAATTGGGCCTCATGCCGGCCGGCGCCGGAAACGTCACGCCTGCGGAAGAATGGTCCGCGTGACATTCCGGCCGGCCGCGTCCGTCCCGGGAATGCTGCGGAAAGACGGTCTGGGAGACGGGAATGTCGCGGGCTCCCGGCGATACGTTCACGGAGGACGTTTCTCAACCCGGCTCAACTGCACGGCAAATCCGGCCCCCCGGAGCAGGGTGCGAGGGATATCCGGAGGTCATGCGGCCCCCTGCCGATTCGGCGGGGAGCCGGGGGAGCTCAGGGCTGGAGGGCCCTTAAGGGCGATCGGTCGGAGGAGACCGCCGGGTCGTGTCGGCGTCCCGCCGCCTGCGGGGAACGTCCGCCGGAAGCGCGGGCCGCAAAGGAACCTGAGGCTGAAGGCCGCTGGCTCCCGGCCCGGAAGGATCGCCTCGGAAACGGGAAACTGGACCGTGCCCCGTTCAGTGCAGGATACGTGCCGGTGAGGCGAGGCGGTTCAGGGCTCCCTCCCCCGGCAGACGGTCGGGGGGATTTCCAGAGACTGAAATTTTACGGTATCGGGGCAGGGATGCGCGGTCCGGAGCCCGGACCGGATCAGGCCTTGTCCAGGGGCACGGTCGAAGAGCGGGTGTCGTCTTCCTGTCCGGGATTAGGGGTGCCCTGCTCTCCGGGAGCCGTAACCGCGGAAGGTTCCGGCCGGGGAAGTTCTCCGCCGGGGTCCTGGGAGGGGAGGCCGCCTTGGAAGTCCTGGGGGGGCGGGGCCTGCGGAGTGGAATCGGAGACGGCCTGCTGGGGAACGGTCTGCGGAGGGTAGCCGGGGGCGGCCTGCTGGGGAGCGGACTGCGGAGGGTAGCCGGGGGCGGCCTGCTGGGGAGCGGCCTGAGGCAGGTAGCCGGGGGCGGCCTGAGGCGGAAAGGCGGGGGTCGGATATGTACCTCCAGAGACGCTTTCGACAGGAGGCCCGAAGCGGTTGGGGCCCGGAGTTCCGGCCTGCAGCGAGAGAATCAGGTTCAGCATCGGCAGGAACGCGAGCCCCGCGGGCATGTCGACATCGTGGAGACGCTTGGCGCACAGGATTAGGTTGGGAACGAGCAGGCACGCGAACACGAAAGGCATGAATATAAACAAAACAAAAAAGTTCAGGATAGGAATAATCATGGTCAATACCAGCACGAAGAATAAAATGGCCTCGACCAGCATGTACATCCAAAAGTCACGCCGGCCCATCCTGCCGTCTAAACAGGAGGCTCCGAGCCCGCGATAGCTGTCAATTATGTGGTTCCAAAAGTTCACTTTTAAAAAATTCATTGCGAGCTCCTTTTATTGCCGGGACTGACGGATGCGAGACTGGCGACAGGCCGCGCCGCGTACGGGGGAAGGGAGGCGGGCCTGAATTGGGCCTCATGCCGGCCGACGCCGGAAACGTCGCGCCTGCGGAAGAAGGGTCCGCGTGACATTCCGGCCGCGTCCGTCCCGGGAATGCGGCGGAAGGACGATCAGGGAGACGGGAAGGCCGCGGGCTCCCGGCGATACGGTCACGGAAGACGCTTCCTGACCCGACCGCTCCCGCACGGCAAGTCCGGCCCCCCGGAGCGGGGCGCGCGGGATATCCGGACGGTCATGCGGCCACCTGCCGATTCGGCGGGGAGCCGGGGGAGCCCAGGGCGGGAGGGCCCTTCAGGGCGGTCGGCCTGAGGAGACCGGCCGGGTCGTGCCGATGTCCCGCCGCCTGCGGAGAACGACCGCCGGAAGCGCGGGCAGCGGCGGAACCTGAGGCTGAAGGCCGCAGGCTCCCGGCCCGGAAGGATCGCCTCGGATACGGAAAACTGGACCGTGCCCCGTTCAGGGCCGGATGCGTGCCGGTGAGGAGGGGCTGTTCAGGGCCGCCTCCCCCGGCAGACGACCGCGGGGATTTCCAGAGACTGGAATTTTACGGCGTCGGGGCAGGAATGCGCGGTCCGGATCCCAGACCGGATCAGTCCTTGTCCAGGGGCACGGTCGGAGGCCGGGGCTCATCGTCCTGTACGGGGTCCGGGGTGCCCCGCTCTCCGGGATCCGCGCCTGCGGAAGGTCCCGGCCGGGGAGGTGCTCCGACGGGGTCCCGGGAGGGCGGGCCGCCGTAGGGGCCCTGGGGGGACGGGCCGCCGTAGGGGCCCTGGGGGGGAGGGCCTCCGTAGGAGCCCAGGGGGGGAGGGCCTCCGTAGGAGCCCTGGGGTGGAGGGTCGCCGTAGAAGCCCTGGGGGGGAGGGCCGCCGAAGAAGCCGGGATCATGGCCGTATCCCAACGGGGGGAGGTGCGGGGACGCGCCGGGCAGGGGCCCGAAGCGGTTGGGGCCCGGGGAACCCGCCAGGGCCAGGAGTATGTATCCCACCAGGAACGGACACAGGAGCACCCACCAGCCTGACATGTCCGCGTCGTGGAGGCGCCTCACGGACAGCGCTAGGTTCGGAAAGGCCAGGAGCAGGGCCACCAGGTACAGGCCTAAAATGAGGATGCCGCCAAACGCGGGACCTGCTCCGGGGATTAGGGTCAGGAGGAAAGCGGCGACGCTCACGACGATGCTGAAGATGATCTGGGCAAGCACGTACATCCAGTAGTCGCGCCGACTGGTCCTGCCGCCGAGAAGCCTGTAGCACTCGACCGCCAGGTCGTACATGTTCAGCTTGAAGAAGGCGAATATCGGATTCATGCGGGAACTCCTGGGAGCGGGGCCTCGGGCGGTACCCGGCCCCGTCCAGGTTACCCGGTCCGGGGGGCGGAGCCGGCCGCGACCGGCTTCGGGTCGCGTGACGGCCGAGTTAGTGCAGCTGTGTTGATCCTGCCGGGGATTATGCCAAAATCGGCCATCAAGTCAAGTGCCCGGCCTCCCGGCCTGAAGGGGCGGCCCCGCTTACGCCTCAAGGCCCCGCCGCGAAACTGCCGGACCGGCACCCTTTTCCGGAGCCCTGCCGCTGGCCGCGGTCGGCCCGTCCGCCCCTGAAGCCCCCTCCCTTCCGGATCCCCTGACCTCCAAGCGGTGCCGTTAAGGTCCCGGTCTCCGGCCGGACCGCGCGTTTGCGGCAGGCCCGGATCTTGCTAGTGAATTTCACGTGAAACAGCCATGGCCTGGCGGGACCCGGGGAGCGCGTGGTAAGATTCGCCCGGAGGGCACCCTTCGGCGGGCCCCGCCGCCCCGGACTCCGGAAACTTCCGTGCCGGTCTTCCGGCGCCCCGGCCCGGGGAACCTTCGGGTCGTTTCATCGCGGAGGCCCCGGCGGCGCCTCAGGATCCGCCTCCCCGAAGCCTTCTTTCCGGGCATGGCCTCCCGCCTTCCTCCGCCTTTCCCGTCCCCGCGCCGCCTCCGGACGCCCCGCGCCACGTTTAGCTCCCCGGACCGCCCGTGCCGCCCCATGCTGCCTCATCATTGCGGGGGCCGCCCTTCATGCGGCGCAGGCAACAGACAATTGCTGATACGCCCCCAAGATGCCGATACGAACCCTGACGGGCGGGAATCGGGCCCGCGCCCGCCCGACCGCCTGCCCGCCGTCGGCGGCAGACAGAAAGGGGTCCCGAACGCCTCATGCGCGCGGACGAGAAAAAGCCCTTCCTCTCCCCCCTCGACTTCATGAGGATAGCCAGGAGCGCGTCCATCGCGGTCATGCGCTCGGCGCGCGGGGCGGCCCCGTCCCTGCCGAGGGCGCTGGAGCTTGAGGACAGGACGCTGGGCGAGGCCGGCCTTACCGCCTTCATCCCGGCCGTGCATTCCATGCTCCTGGATCTCCTGAATCTCGGACGGGACGATCTGCAGGCCCCCGAACCGTCCGACTCCTTCGCCTCCTGGGCGGAAAGCATGGCCAGGGCCTTCGGCGCCAAGAGGCCCCCTTCCCTCGCCTTCACCGACAGGGACGCCCTGGGCGCCCCCAGGAGAACGGTGCATACCGCGGCGATGCTGGCCGAAGAGGCGGACTCCGCGTCCTTCCTCTTTTCGGGGAGGAGGAGGGTGCTGGCCGCGGTGCCCCTGATCCACTCCTTCGGGTTCGTGTTCGGCCTGCTCATCCCCCGCAGGCTCCGCATACCTTCGGCGGACGTGCCCCCCAGCCCGGCCCTGTCCGGGAGGCCCCTCCAGAAGGGCGACATGGCCGTGCTCTTCCCGCAGCTCCTGAAGCTCCTCTCGATCGCCCCCCCTCCCGACGCGGCGCTCCTGTGCTCCAGCTCCCCGCCGCTGGAGACACAATACTTCAGGACCGCCAGGTCGGCCGGCTTCCTGTCGCTCGCCGAGATTTACGGGACCTCGCTCACCGGGGCGTTGGGCTGGCGCAAGAGCGGGGAGCCCTACGAGCTCTTCGGGCACTTCGTCCGCCACGGAGAGAAGTCCATCCTCCGCCCCTCCACGGGCACGACGCTCACCTCCAGCCGCCTCCAGTGGCGCAGGGAGCGGCACTTCAGCCGCACCGCTGACCAGGACGGGGGGAAGTGAGGAAGACCCGCCCCGTCCGCCTCCGCCTCTCCCCGCCGCCTCCCCGCTCCCGCCGCGCCCGCCGCCTCCCCGCTCCCGCCGCGCCCGCCCGTTCCCCGGAAGCGGCAGTCCCCCGCCGTCTCTCCCCGCCGCAGTCCCCCCTCGGCATCTGCCCCGCCGCCTCTCCCCGCCTCAGTCC
>JAISEQ010000344.1 GCA_031264045.1 Deltaproteobacteria bacterium | reverse complement strand
GGCAGGGCAGGGCAGGGCAGGGCAGGGCGCGGCGTAGGCGCTACCCGGGCCGCCCCTCCCCGACAGCGCGGACCTGGAAGGTCTTCTTCCCTTCCGCCGCCGTTTGGGCCAGGCTGAGTCCGGCGCAGGTGGGACAGTCCCGGAACGAGGGGAACGGGCTCCGGGCTTCCGCCAGCCCGCCGCCCGTCCTCCTCGGCAGACGCTCGAAAGGCGACCGCCGGCGGCCTCCGTCGGGACAGGATCCCTGCCGGACGATCGGAATTGCCGTATCAGGAGTACGCCCGTGAAAACGCCCGCGAACCGTCCGAAAGGGATCCGGACGAGCGGGGATGGAGCGCGCCTGCCCCTGGCTTTGCCGACAGTTCCGAGCGCTTACGGCACGGGAAAAGAGACCTGCGGCATTCCGGCTCCGGATCCCGGCAGTCCCGTCTCCGCCGTCGGACGCCTGGAGAACGGTGCCGGGTCACCTCCGCCCGCCTTCTCCGCCCGCGCCGCCGGGCTCCCGGAAGCTCGGCACCTAAGGGGCGGCCGGCTTCGAGGACTTCTCCGCGGCCTCCAGACGGCGGCCTCATTCCGGATGTTTCCCCATCGCCCGCGCAAGCTCGCCGCCGACCCGTTACCGCTTGACATGAGCGGTCTAAAGGCTCTAGGATTCCTGAATCAGGCACCGGTCGCTGCCAAGAGGCCGCTGGCCTCGCTTCGGACCCTCGCCATTAACCGAACTAACCCCCTTCTTTACCCAGAGAAGCCCCCATGACCCCATCCTCCTGGCCGCCCTCGCGGGGGGGGACATCGGTGAGCGCACCGGGCACTGTCGGCAGAAAACGAAGACGACATGCCAAGAGAAAAGCTGACCTGGGACGAGATGGCCGCCAGGGCGACCGGATTCCGGAAGGAATTTGAGGACGCATCGCGTGAAAGAAGCGATGCGCAGGCCTTCGTGACCTCTCTGCTCCACGTCTTCGGTGTACCGAATCCTCGGGAGGTGGGTGAGTTCGAGCACGAAGTTCGGGTGCCGAACAAGAGTTCCCTGTGGATGGACTACCTCTGGAAGGGTGTGCTCGGCGTCGAGATGAAGGCGAGGGGCAGGAACATCAAACAGGCGATGGGACAGCTGGAGGGATACGTTGCTCGCCTCCAGCCTGACGAGGCCCCCAAACTCCTTCTCGCATGCGACTTCAAGAGCATGTTCCTCAAAAACAGCGACACGGGCGACAGCTGGAAATTCGACACGCGGGAACTCGGACGGCACCTGCGGCTGTTCTCCCCGCTGGCGGGCCTGGAGATGTCGGCCCTTTCCGGTGAACAGACACTGGCGGACTCCAGGGCTGCCGAACAGATGGCCAGGCTCCACGACTCAATCAAAAGGCACGGTTATTGCGGCCACCCATTGGAAGTGTGCCTCGTCCGGCTCCTGTTCTGCATGTTCGCAGAGGACACAGGCATCTTCCCTGAAAACGTCTTCAGCGAGTACGTTGAAGCGTCACGTCCGGATGGAAGTGACCTCGCGGGACGCCTGGGGAGGCTTTTTGAGCACTTGGACACGCCCGATGCGGAACGGGCCGGGAAGGATCTTCTCCCTTCCGGACTGGCGCATTTCCGCTACATCGATGGCGGCTTGTTCGCGGAGCGCATTCCGCAGGCAGACTTCGACAGGGAGATGCGCAGGGCGCTCCTCGACTGCGCTTCATTCGACTGGAACGCGATAAGCCCGACCGTGTTCGGCTCCATGTTCCAGGGCGTCATGGACAAGGAGAAGCGTAGGGAGATCGGTGCCCACTACACCAGCGAGGAAAACATCCTCAAGCTCATCGGACCTCTGTTCCTTGACGATCTTCGGATGGAGCTCCGGCGTTCGGCAGGCGATCCGGCGGGGCTGGAAAGGTTCCGGGAAAAGCTATCTCGGCTCCGGTTCCTGGATCCTGCCTGCGGGTGCGGCAACTTCCTGATAGTTGCGTACCGTGAGGTTCGCAAGCTCGAACTGGAGGCCATAGCAGGTCACGGTGTTCCAGTTCCCCTTCCTCTGGACATCAGCATGTATCTCAAGGTCCTCGCCGCACAGTTCTCCGGGATTGAGATAGAGGATTTCCCCTGCCAGATCGCCCGCGTTGGGATATGGCTGACAGACTACCAGATGAACATGGCGGCGAGCGAAAGACTGGGGCAACACTTCGTCCGAATCCCCCTTGGAGATGGCGCGAACATAGTGAACGGCGACGCGCTTCGCCTTGACTGGGACGTTGTCGCCCCTAAGGGTTTGACGACTTACGTGCTGGGCAACCCTCCCTACGCTGGAGCGCGCATGATGAGGAAATGTCAGAAGGACAGCCTGAATTCAGTTTTTGAAGGGATGAAGGGGGCAGGGGATCTTGACTACGTTACGGCATGGTTCCGAAAGGCAGCTGACTACGCCGTAGGTTCTGACGTGAGAAGCGCCTTCGTTGCCACCAGTAGCATAGTCCAGGGACTGCAGCCCGCCGTCCTGTGGAAGCCGCTTATGGAACGCGGCGTCCGTATAAATTTCGGGAGCAGACCGTTCAAGTGGTCCAATGAAGGGAAAGGCAAGGCCGCCGTCCATTGCGTGATTGAAGGCTTCAGCTTCAGGAAGACGCCGGGCGATTTGAATCAGTATCTGCTGAAAGGGACCGCTTCCTTCATTTGGAACAGGAAGAGGCCAATCTGCAAAGCGCCGGAAATGCTGTTCGGGACACAGCCGATCGACAACGGCAACTACATATTCACGAGCAGTGAAAAAGCAGAATTTTTGCACAAGGAACCTGAGGCAAAAAAGTTTTTCAAACCGATGGTGGGAGGTGAGGAATTCATTAACGGAGGCGAGAAATGGTTTCTTTGGCTCGTGGACGCCGATCCGGGAGAGCTTAAGAAAATGCCGGAAGTCATGAAGCTTATAGATGCAGTGCGGAAATATAGACTTGCCAGCAAAAGGGCCGGCACGAGAAAAATGGCCGAAACGCCCACCCGCCTGAGCATTGAAAACTTGCCCGAGTCCGACTGCCTTGCCTTGCCCTCGGTTTCCGCGTCAAGGAGGAAGCGGATACCGATCGGATTCATCAAGGGCGGAGTTGTGCCGTCCAACCATCTTCTCGTTGTCCCGGACGCCGACGTATATCATTTTGGGGTGCTGACATCTTCCATCCATATGGCCTGGACCGAAATAGTCAGCGGGCGCATACAATACAATTATGGATACAGCGTGGGAATCGTCTACAACAACTTTCCCTGGCCATCCACGACCAGACAGCAGAAAACGGCGGTCAGGGACGCCGCCAGCGCCATACTGCACGCCAGGACGACTTTCCCGGATTCTTCGCTCGCTGATCTGTATGATCCGTTGACTATGCCGAAAAGGCTCATAAACGCCCACCTCGATCTTGACCGGTATGTCGCTAAATCATACAATTTCCCTTATGGAGAAGGCGATGAAGCCATTGTGGCCCGTCTAATGAAGCTTCACCGGGAGATCATCGGGTCAGAGGCGGCTTTCTGATCTACCCGAACCGCCCTCGAAGCCGTGAGGCCGCCTTTCTCTGGCATGAGTGTCCGTATGCCACCCGCCCATGGCCGTCCGGACTTCGGACATCTTGTGTCCTGTCGGCCAAAATTTTAAGTCCTCACGCCTCATCCGATGAAATCTGGAGTTTGGCCCTGAAAGATCCGGCGGACAGCCGCCGACCTCTGAGCCCGGAACCATCCCTGTATCCGGCCCCGCCCGTCCAGCTATGCCACGCCGCGCCCCGACACGCATCGCGCGGCCGGAGCGGCCTTGCTTCAGAAAACCGCCGGGGAAACGGCGGGCGCGGATCTTCCGGACGCTCCGGACCAGGCGCGGTCCGAGACGTTCGCCGAAAAGCTCAGCAGGAAGAAAGTCGAGAGCTGGTACCGTTCCCTGCTGCAGACCTGCCTGTGGACGGCCGGGGCCAAAGTCACACCCGAGAAGTCGGAGAACAAGGGCCGGCTCGACCTGGAGGCGGTTAACGGCCGCATGACGTACGTAATCGAGCTGAAAGTTGCGGACGATGCCCGAGGTGCCGCCGTAGCGGTCCGTGTGGGAATGGACCAGATTCACGAAAGGGGCTACGGCCGGGCGACCGAAAATCCTTTCCTGGTGTCGCTCGCCGTCGGCAGGTCGGAGAGGAACATCGTGGGCAGCCTCTTCGAGAGGGACGGGCAGGAGACGACCGTTGAGGTCGAGGTTTAGATCAAGGCCGGAACTGTGACGATGCCCGGGAAGGGGCCTGCGGAAGGGAAAAGTTTCGGCCCTCCCCGGGGGGAAGCCGGACCGGGAGTCCCCCAGGATCGCGAAAGACAAGGTTTAGTGCAAAGACTGCGGGAGCCGAGGACCGCGCTCGGATCCGCCGGCTCCTCCGGGGACAACGTCTTCGGCGCAGGCGCGAACTCCTGCGGGACACCATACAAGGCCCTCCGGCCGGAGGCCTCCCCGGCCCCCTTGTCCACCGCCTGGTCAATGAGAAACCGCCTGCC
>JAISEQ010000210.1 GCA_031264045.1 Deltaproteobacteria bacterium | reverse complement strand
CGGTAGAGCGGCCCGCGAACCCTTCATTCGGCCACTTCTCCACCAACGCGGCACTGGTCTATGCGAAGATCTTCGGGGCAAAGCTGGAGGCCAAGGGAAACCCGGCCCTGAAGCTCGCGGGGATATTCAGATCCGATCTGGAGGCAACCGGGCTCTTCGAGGGAGTGGAGATTAAGGGTCCAGGCTTCATCAACTTCCGGGTGGGCGCGGAGAAGTGGGCTGAGACCCTTCACGCGATACTGGCCTCCGGGGAACGTTACGGGGCCGGGGAGCCTACGGGCCGCAGGGTGCTTCTGGAGTTCGTGTCCTCCAACCCGACCGGGCCGCTCCATATCGGCCACGGCCGGGGGGCGGCCTGGGGCGACGCGGCGGCAGGCATCCTCTCCTTCCTCGGAGACACCGTCAGCCGGGAGTACTACATAAACGATGCGGGGAACCAGATCCGGAGCCTCGGACTCTCGGTCCTCTTCCGCATGAGGGACCCTGCGGGCGAGCCCCCGGAGGGTCTCTACAGGGGCGCCTACATCCTGGACGTCGCGGAAGAAATGAAGAGGAGGCACCCCCCGGCATGGTTCGCGCGGGACGAGGCCGAGCTGCTCCCCGAGCTCTCGCGCGAGGCGGCCGATCTGATTCTGTCTGACATGAAGGCCGATCTTGACCGGTTCGGGGTACGCTTTGACACGTGGTTCTCTGAGAGATCGCTTTTCACGTCCGGGGCTGTTGCCAGGACCGTGGAGACGCTCACCGAGGCCGGCTGGACCTACAAGGAGAGCGGGGCGCTCTTCTTCCGTTCCACCGAGTTCGGGGACGACAAGGACCGCGTGCTCGTGAAGTCCGGGGGGGATCTGACCTACTTCGCTTCGGACGCGGCATACCATGCCGACAAGTTCGCTCGGGGCTTCGATCTAGCGGTCGACGTCCTGGGGGCCGACCACGGCGGCTATCTAGCCAGGATGTCGGCGGTGGTTCAGGCTCTGGGATACGAAAAATCAAGGCTGAAGATAGTCCTCTACCAGCTGGTCAATCTCACCCGAGGCGGGGAAGCCTTCAAGATGAGCACCAGGGCCGGGGAGTTCGTGCCGCTCAAAACAGTCCTGGACGAGGTGTCCCCGGACGCCGCCCGTTTCATGTACCTCACCCAGAGCCACGACTCGCCGCTGGAGTTCGACGTGGAGCTGGCGAGGACCCGCTCGGCCGACAACCCCGTCTACTACGTGCAGTACCTCTGCGCGAGGATCTCCCAGGTGCTAAAAAAGGCCGCCTCGGTCCTGGAGGCGGCGGGAAGCCCCGACCTGTCACTCCTGAAGGATCCCCGCGAGCACGAGCTCCTGGCACAGCTCTCCGGCTTCCCCGACGCGGTGCGCTCGGCCGGCCGCAACCTGGCCCCGCATCACCTCGCCTCATGGCTCACCGAGACCGCCGGACTCTTCCACCACTACTACGGTGCCTGCCGCATGGTCCTGGAGGACGACCCCGCCCTGACCGCCGCCAGGTGCGCCCTGGCCTCCGCCTGCCGCCAGGTAGTGGCCTCGGGCCTGGGGCTGCTCGGCGTTAGCGCACCCGAACGCATGGAGCTGAACCCCGCCCCCCCCGCCTGACCGAGGCGCGGAAGGGCGAGACGAGGAGACAACCTTGATAAGACCTCCCGACCCCAAGGAACAGTCCTCAGGCTTGCGGGCGTCCCTGACGCCCTCCCCCCCGCCGCCCTTCGCGGCCCGCAGCTATGAAGAGCGCGGCCCGGACGCCCCGAGCTTCGAGCCCGGAAGCGTCAACGGTCGGATCCCCCCTGCCGGGAGCTCCTACGATCACGGCTTCGAGCCCCGCAGCGGAACTGCCCAGGGAACGGGAGCCCCTGTCCGCCGCTACGTGCCGCCGCCCGGAGGGATCACGGGAAGCCCCCGGGCCAGCAGGCCGCTGGCCCGCGCCGCCGGCGGATACGGCCCCAGCGACGGGGATCTGGCTTTCGGGGTGGGACGCCCAGTATCGGTGCCGCTGGCCAACAGGACAGGCGGGGAGCGGGCTGCGGCGCCCGGCGCCGCGAGGCCCCGCGACCCGGAAAGGCCCTCCGGGCTTGCCCGCCCGGAGGGAGGCCCCTGCGTGAACCGCATACCCGGCTGGAGCGCCGCGCCGGACAGCCAGGAGAGGGCGGCACCCCGATCTTCGATTCGAGAGGCCTCTCCCGCGCCGGCGGTCGTCCAGGACGCGGACGCGACATTCTTCGACCATCTGCGGCTCAAGAACATGGGCACCAGCATGGACTCCCCGTTCACATACCATCCGCCCTCGCCCAGGCCCACCTCAAGGGAAGGCATAGGGGCACTGGACACCCAACCTCCCCCCCGCGGACGCGCCGTGATGGAGGCTCCCGCTCCCCGCAGGCAGAGGCTACCCCAGCTCGCGGCCAAGCACCCCGCGCAACCCGTCTCCCAGGCGCCGGAGCAGGTGGCGACGGCGTCCGACGAGGCCGACGGCGCGGCGGACAAGGCCGCCCGCATGGCGGCCGAGAAGGCGATCCTCAAGGCCGAGAAGGCCGAGCGCAAGGCGGCCAGGGCCGAGCGCGGGGAGTCAAGGCTCATCCTGGGCCTGAAGTGGCTCGCGAAGCTCATGCTGTCCGCCGTGTTCCTCGTCTGGATCTTCTTCCTCGGCGTGATGGTCGGGAGAGGCACCCTTTTAAACAGCTCCGCCGAACCGGCCCCCGAAGCCGCCCCTGTCCTGGCGGATCAGGAGCCTGGAACGGCGGCGGACGCGTCCGCCTCCTCCATCTCCCCCTACTCCGGTACTGACCCCGCCCCCATGCCCTCCCCCTACGGGGGCGAACCCGTGTTTCCGGAAGAGGCCGATGCGGAGGACCTCTACGCCTACATTCCGCCCGACGAGGCCGACCCCGGCTACGTGAGCCCCGCTCCCGGCATACCATCGGACTACCAGGCCTACCCGCCTGCTGCGCCGCGGTCCGGTGCGGCATCTGCGGCAGGCCCCGCGACAGACGGAGAGAACGGGCGGACGGGGGGACCTGCTCCTCCTGCCCCGGCCTCGGCGATCCCGCATGTCCCGCAGACCCTCCCGGCCTCCGCATCCGCTTCGGCCGGATCGCCCGCCCCCTCGGCGAAGCCCGCCGCTTCTCCGGTAAAACCTGCGGCATCGGCCGCCTCGCCAGCCCGAGATGCCGAACCCGACCCCGTGGTAGCCCTCCAGGCCCGCAGGAGCCGTGAGGCCGGCGTTGCGGATTCAGTTTCGCCGACACTGGCCCAGGCCGCCAAGCCCCAGGACGACACCGTATATTGGCCAGGCCCACCGAAGGGCAAGGGGCAGTACACTGTCCAGGTGGCGTCCCCCACCTCGGAGCAGGAAGCAAGAACGGTCGCGGAGCGCTACCGGAAGCAGGGCTTCGATGCCTACTACTACGCCACTGGCAAGGGGCGATTCCCGACCAGGGTCGGACGCTTCCGGACCGCGAAAGATGCCGACGACGCCCAGAAAAAGCTCGTGGCGGCAGGGGCCAAGGGCCCCTACGTCTCAAAGCTGAACAGCTAGGGCGCGGAAGCGGCCCGCCAGTTCCGATCGCCGACTGCAAACGACCGGGACGGCTCGGGACCGACTAGGGGGCGGCATTGCCCCACTCCCGGCATCGCTATGCCCTCCCCGGAGCGAGCCCATCCGGGTAGGGGGCCGCGGCCCATGAATGAACTGCCGGATGCGGCGGAAGACGTTCATGAATCCCGGAAAACTGACCGCCTTGAAGACGACCCGCCGGAAAGACAGGCCGGCGGCCTTAAACCCGCCAGCGACAACGCCGGAATAGACCGCAGGCCGCCCGGACCCGCCGAATGCCGTAGCCCAAACTCCCGTAAAATTCCGGGAAAGCCGTATGGATAGCCAGACTCAGCTTCCCGTTGAAAAGCCGACCAGGCAGGTATAATGCAGGACATGATCGCCAGAATCAGGAAATATAGGCTGGCATAAACATTCAAACTGAAAAAATATATGATTACTAGCATTGTATTTTAAACTCAATATTTTTAGTGACATGACAATCTCATCGCACTACGTTGTAACTCTAACAAATTCTATCAGAGGCAAATCAGATACGATTATTGCTTGCAACATACTATTAGGCATATCGGATACGTTTATTGCTTTCAACATATTATTAAACATGCCAGATACGATTGTTACTAACAACATATTATTAGTTAAAGGGGCTAAAATCTAAAATTATGCAATAGTTATACATAAAAATTAAATTATAAATTTAAAATACTCTTCATGGACTGACGGAGATTGCAGAGACTTCAAATGATGTATATTCCGCTAGTGCAACCATCCGTACATTATCAGTACATGAGGACAACTGTTCAAAATGGGAAAGTTCTGAACATCTCTAACCTTCAGGCTGAAGCTGAAGAATACTGTGGAATGAAAGCATGCAGATCCGGTTATCTTGAAAATTAATTATGAAATAATCAGCATGGATATTCATAATAACCACTACTACACAAGTGTTAATAATAAAAAATCATCATGGTAAAATTGATTCCACTGTGAAAACTCATCCCTCCACAGATGAGAGGGTGAACTCTATACGTCCTCGGCATCGAAAGCACCTGTATTTAAGCCAAATCCTGGTCATTTCGTGCAACCCTTGCCCAAGCACTTCGGCCTCTGAAAGGTCAAGTGAGGGGTTTTGGCAGTGGAATCAAAATTCGTCATCATGATCCAGGAGACACAGCGGATGTCTGCTCTGGGGCCCGGACCAACGGCTTCAGGAGCATGAAACGGAAGCGGCAAAGAAAAGACGCGGTAGCACGACAGCGCGTTGACAGCCCGGAAGCTGAGAAGTAGAATAATGCAGGGCGTTTCCCAGTCCCCCGCTTCCGGGGCCCGGAACTGGCGGAAGGCGAAGCCGAAGGGTACAACCCCGTTTAGGACGCCGACGCGAACCTCCCCGAACACGGAGGTCAGGATTCCGGCTTCCTAAACGCCGGAAAGCGCTTCGGCATCAGTCCCGCCGCAGGGGAAGCCCGCCCCATGCCGCGCGGAATCAGCCTTGTCCAGGACAGACTTGGAGTCCGCATTCCGTCTGCCGGCCTTCCTGTTATGCCGCCTTGCCGATTCGCCGGATTGTCGATTCACCGACAAATGCTGCAGAGGACAATCCCTTTCCGCATGGCCGTGAGAACCGGGCAGGAAAAACCAACGCCCTTAAGCCCCCGGAGCATTGACTTGTCGTTTGAAGAAGGCATGCCTGAAAGGCCTAGATGTACCTCAAACGGGAACCGGCAGCAGATCTGCATGAAGACTATCTCGGATGCCAGCTCCGTCCCTTCTGAAGATCGCGGGGAAACGGGTGTTTTTCCGAAACGAGACGAAACCTGGCCTGCCTGCCGATTTCAAGGAGGAGATAACGAGGCTGCGGCCTGTCGAGACAGGCAACATGAAAATGATGAAGCCCACCGATGACGAGCTGAGCATGAAGCCAGTCGGGCAGCTCCCGTCTCCGGCCGGACCGGCAGGCGGGAGGTCTGGTCCGTACAGACCCCGCATCGGTCACGGAAGATGCGAACTGATGCAGCTTCTCTACGGGGAAAACGAGACGGACACGCCGCTTGCGGAATTTCCCGTAAGAGGCATCCTCGCGGCTTCAGTCAAAAACCAGGGCTTTCATCTGCGGCCATTCCGTCCGAAGACCGGCATTATGAGCCCTACGCGCCAACATGCCCCAACCGATTCGGATGCGCCAGCAATTCCGGAAACAGACCCGCCGGAATGTCAACGCTCGTGCCGTGCTCATGAAAGGGCGCATTTGAAACTCCTGCGGCGTTCAAGAGGATTCGGGAACCGGGAAGCGGAAGGAAACCAGAATGAAGACCGACAACTACAGCCGGCTCGCCTCCCCCCGCCGCGCCAGGAGCGGAGAGCCGGAACTGTGGGCGCTCATCGACTGCAACACCTTCTACTGCTCCTGCGAAAGGCTGTTCAGGCCGGATCTGGCGGGCAAGCCCGTGGCGGTGCTCTCAAACAACGACGGCTGCGTGGTCGCCATAACCCCCGAAGCCAAGGCGCTCGGCTTCAAGGGCGGGGACGTCTTCTTCAAGAGGGAGGCCGAGTACGTCAGAGCGGGCGTTGCGGTGTTCTCCTCCAACTACGCCCTCTACGGGGACGTCTCCAGGAGGGTCATGCTCGCCATGGAGTCCGTGACCCCCGAGATCTGCCAGTATTCAATAGACGAGTCCTTCATCCCGCTCCGGGGGGCCGATGCCGCCAGGGCCGTGGAGGTGAGCCAGCGGATTCACGACCGGGTTGCCTCCTGGGTGGGGGTGCCGGTTCGCGCGGGCATAGGCGCCACGAGAACGCTCGCGAAACTGTCAAACCACTGGGCCAAGAAGATGACCCGCGTGCTACATCTGGAACTCGGCTCGCCACGCCTGGAGAGGTGCCTGGAGGAGACCGCGCCCGAGGACGTCTGGGGCATCGGGCGGCGGGGGGCCGCGAAGCTCCGGGCCATGGGCGTGGACAGCGCCATTAAGCTCCGGGACATGAACGGGTCGAAAGCGAGGACCCTGCTGACCGTCCAGGGGCAGAGGACGGTGATGGAGCTCAGGGGAATCCAGTGCATGACCCAGGACCTGGAACCCCGGCCCCGCAGGACGCTCGTCTCCACAAGGAGCTTCGGAGCCAGGGTGGAAAACCTCTCGGACCTGCGTGAGGCGGTGGCCTGGCATGCGGCTACCGCCGCGGCGAGGCTCCGCCGCGAGGGACTCCTGGCCGGCGGGATATCGGTCTTCCTGGACACCGGCTACCATTCCGATGCCCCCTTCCACACAGGCGCCTCCGCCGAGCTTCCCGGCCCCAGCTCTTCCACGCCGGAGCTGGCCTCGGCCGCTGGGGCGGCTCTCGAAGCATGCTACCGGAAGGGCCCCCGCTACGCCAAGTGCGGGGTGATGCTCTACGAGATAGTGTCGCGAAGAGAGGCCGAGAGGGCCCGAGGAGGTCTTTTCCGGGATGACACCGCCCCGCGCTCCGACATTCTCATGAACGCCGTGGACACCATAAATGCCAAGCACGGCAAGGGCACCATCCGCATGCTCTCGGAGGGCAGGCAGGCTCACTTCTGGTCCATGCGCCGCGGGAGGATCTCCCCCGTGTCGACTACTGACTGGAGCGGGCTACCGAGCGTCAAGGCATGAAAGGCAGGATCCCGGATCGCAGAGCTGCCGACTGCTGATTGCCCGACAAGAAGATGTCCGGAAAATTCAGGATGAATCAGGAATAACGCCAATGTCTTATCTATTTTCAAGATAAAACGCAATGAAAAGAATTGCTGTTATGGTTGTTAAAAATCAGCCTTCTGTTAAAATTGATTCCACTGCGAAAACCTCTCACTTTACTTTTCAGAGGCCAAAGAGCTTAGACAAGGGTAGAACGAAATGACGAAGATTTGGCTTAAATGCAGGTGCTTTCGATGCCGTGGAGGTATAGAATTCACCCTCTCATTTGTGGGGAGGATGAGTTTTAGCAGTGGAATCAAAATTCAATATCCTGTAATAATTCAGCCGCCTGTTTAAATCATGACTCCTAATTGCATTTTGGTAATTCATAAAACATAATATTTATTACACATCATCCAAAACATTTCACAGTATCTTTTACCACAATTTCAAACTCGAGCGATTATATTTCTCGATATGAAAAAACACTTCCTAAGTAACATCCACTGAAAAAGGCTAAATGGTTGAAATCATTGATCTTTTGATTTTTTGACATCACTGCCTATTCAAGCAATGAAGTTTTGAACTCAATGTTAAAATCAACAATGTTTGTTCTCAATCAAATATTGGCTATTGGCATCCCTTGTAGGGCAAGTATTATTAATTGATTAAAAGTGTCTAAAAAATTTGTGTTTGATCTTCAGTTTTAAGGCATTACCCAGGCCATGAATAAGTGTCGGCGACCATTTATCGACATTCTGTCCAATAAATACATACGTCTATTAGCTAATCACTCCCCAAACCTCACCATTGAACAAACCAAAATCCCCTCCTGACCTTATACATCACAACTTTTGTTATTATTTCATTCAAATCATCAACACTGTTCTATTTTAGTAGTCCTGCTTTCTCACCCTCATTTTATCCTCTCTAAATCCTATCCTCGCTCCTTCTAAGATCTTGCCAGTTTGGAAGTGTCGTCATTGTATTAGTTCACAGGGTTGAAGAACACCTCTCCCCAGGGGTCCCTGGCTTTTTTCCTCTGTGCCATGACAACCTCCCACTACCACCAGGACAGCCCCCCTAATGTCTGTGGACTGTACACGACTACCACATGATCTAGGTTTTTTTTCATATGACATACAATATAAACTGAAAGGATGCCCTGATATGATATTCGACAAAGATTACCTGAGTGAATTGTTGAGTTGAAAACAGTTATCATGAAACTGGATTTTAGTGCGGTATGGCCGGTGCTACGCAACCTGCGGCAGCATGCCGGTTTCATGGGCCGGGATGTCGGAAACATGCATGAACATATAGAGAGATGTTACACTAGATTTTGAACCAGTTCATCAACAATATACTCCAAGTTAATGTTGAAGACGACATTGTGGCCAACAACCAGACACTTCCGGACGGTAGTGACAGGCTCGTCCTAAACAGCTGTCCTGTCCATGGTCCAATGTCGGGAACGTTGAACAGCGGGTTCTGAAGGTACTGGATATGGTTGTGGATTCCCCCTTCCGCAAGTTAAGCCCTCCACCATGCTCCCGAGGTATTGGCAGCAGGGGTGGGCGATGGATGTAAGGGGGGGGGGCGCGGAAGTGGAGGTCCGGTGAGCTGAGAGGAAGAGAAAGAGGACTTTAGGGTGAGGGGATGGCATTCTCCACAGACTTGCCCCACCGTGAACTGATACAAACAGGGATGTCAGCTCACGGACGAACGAATCAGATATCACGGAGGGAAGGCAGGAGTCAGCGGAAGGATGCCCAGCCTCCACGTGAACGGATAAGCACGATTAAAGAACAAGTTTAAAATACCATATTCAAGCCGTTTTCAAGCGTTGAAAATACCCTTTTCACGTCTGACGCCATGGCAAAATGTCCTGTATCATCAGAATTGGCTTTTCCGTACGGAATGTCGGAAAATCATATATTAAGAAACATGAATTCCACAACTCCGACTTCAGGCTCGTCAGAATACCGCAGTTCGACAGCAAATTGGAATCGCCAGAGACCGACGGTCGGTCCGCGCCCGTTTCGCCCCCGACAGGATCCCGTGATGCCCCGCTGGACCCGCAGACTCCCCGAGCCAGTCAGACCACGGTCCTCCCCATGGCCTGGAGCTGGAGGATGGGCGCACCGCCGACCCCGGCGGCCCCCGACCAGTATCCGGCGCGGCTTCCTGCGGCGTAGGCGGGGGAGGTGGACGCGCCTATCTCCAGGGGGCCGAAAAGGGCGGCCCGGAGGGGCTGGAGGGAATTCGCGACCCTGGCCAGGGTCGAGTTCGGGTCCTCGACGTTTATCGGCCCCACCGTGAACGTCTCCATCCGGTTCGCGGGGTCCAGGCGGTCCTGGATGTCCTTCATGGTGAGCTGGGCGGCGTAGGCGGGGGGGTAGTAGTTCGTGCCCTCGGCGAAGGGCCCCACCTTCATGCCGGGCTCGCCGGCGGTCTCGGGGGTATGCACCGTGGAGAGGCCGGGCCCCACAATCCGGATCTTCAGTGCACCCCCACGCGCGAAGAAGTTGGGGGAGTGCTGTCTCTGCGGGACGCCGTTCACGCTGAACTGGTACGGGAACTCGCTCGCGTAGGCCTGGGCCTCGTCCATTATGAGCGTGGGAAAGCTGTCCGTGGACGCTATATCCTTGGGGTCGGCGATTGGCTCCCGGCGCGGCCTCACGTTGAAGAAGCGCTGGAGGGCGTCCACCACCGTGGTGCTGCTCCTCCCGGCCTTGTCCACGTCCAGGGCGAGATAATGGCGCATGTTGCGGCCAGGGGGCGGGGTGTACTCGTCCACCTGGGCCACCATGGAGTTGGATACCGTGGCGTGGGGCTTGGGCGCCCCGGACTTTATGATCTGGGCCACCACGTTGGGCGCCCCGTCGACCACGGCCACCGAGGCTTCACGGGCGGTCACCGCCGCCTGGTAGGACTCCAGCGTGTCGTGGAGCCTTGAGGGGATGAGGTTCATGACGGACTGCCTCTTGAATGGAGGGGTTCCGCCTTTCCCTGGCGAGCCTGACCGACCGCCCCGGACCTTCCGGCCCCGGGCAAAAAAAAGCAGGGGGACGCAACAGTCACGGAGCGCCGACCCTGGCATTAGGTTTCGCCTCCTCCGATCCGTGGAGGAAGCCATGCATGATGTAGGATTCTAGCCCGATCTCCCGGCGCTGTCAAGGTCTGTCTCGGGAAAATTCTCAAAGCAACCGAAGCTTAAGCGTTTTAGAGATATCTTCGAAATCCCTCAAGGCTCTCCGGTCATTTCCAGAGGTATTTCCGTCCGGTTTAGGAACCGTTTTCCGGACGGGCGGCAGGGAATATCCCCAGCTTCCTAAAGCGCATCCCGCAGGGCGACATCGGCCCCGGCGTGAACGGCGCCGTGAAGGGAGGATCCCGACAGCAACCGCTTCAAGGCATCGGGCCGACGGGCCCGGCGCACGGCACGAATCGGCCTCCGCACCTCCCTCCGGAACGGGCAGGCAGGCCTTCCGGGACAGGGACCGCCGACCGTTACGACGCCGGTTTCGGCCCGGGAGAAGCCGCAGCGCCCTAACCCCGCTCCCCGCATTCGGCGACAAGCGGCGATGCCCTGCGGAACCGCCCGAAGTCGGCTGCGGAAACCTCCCCGACCCGGGGCCCGCCCCCGGCTAGAAGGCGCTTCCGGGACCCCGGCGGCCGCAGCCCGCCATGAGCGGCCTCCGATGCCCTTCAGGCAGGACGTGAGGTCTCCGGAAAGCCGCGCGGCACGGCCCGTCAGGCAGGGAAAGCGAGGCACGGCGGACCCGGAGCAGGGGCACCAACCGCACCGGCTCGCTCCGGCCTCGGACCCGGCCCAGCTTCAGACTCGATCCCGGGCTCTCCGGCAGGCTCCACCCAGGCATCCCGCGCACTCCGTCTCAGCTTTCGGGAGGACCCAGGTAGATGGCGGCGGCGTTGTCGCTTTCCCAGGCGGAAACGGAGTGAAGCCGGACCCTGCCGTCCGCGGCTCCGAGCACCAGCGGTGAAAGCCTGTCGAAGATGAAGCGGGCCAAGTTCTCGGAGGTGGGGTTGGTCTCCTTGAACCACGGGAGCTCGTTCAGGTACTTGTGATCTATGAGCTCCAGGACTTCCGCCAGGAGCTTCTTCAAGACGGCGAAATCCATGACGAGGCCGATGTCATCGGTCTCTTCGGCGCGGACGTTCACCTCCACGAACCAGTTGTGGCCGTGCAGGTTCTCGCACTTGCCGTGGAAGTTGCGCAGGTTGTGGGCAGCGGCGAAATGGTTGGTTATCTTCAGCTCGTACATGCTCATGAAGACCGTGATGGCGTCCGGGCCAGATGCCGAGAGGCGCCTGGAGGGACCGCCGGGATGCCGGACGGGTGGCCGCCCGCGGTGTGAAGGGCTGGAGGGCGGGATTCGGGAAAAAAGCCGGATGGCCGGGGGACGCACGGGCCGCGGACAGGACTGTGCCTGAAGCCCGGAGGGACCGGAGCGGGAAGAAATCCCGGCGCGGCACCGCACGACCGGGTCCCGGAGGCCGAGCCCTGCCGCGAAGCGACCGGCGCGGCTCCCGGAGCAAATCCGGCACGGGCGGCTGGCTGGATCCCCGCGCCTGAGCGGCGGTCCGGAAAACCGGGGGAGCATCGGCCAGGATGTCCGCGCCCGGCAGGAACGGGGAATCCGGGGGGCAAGCCGGAGAGCGGAGGGAAGGGAACGGAGCCTGCGGGACGGACGAGCCGCCGGGCCGGACTTTGCCCGAAGCCGAGCCCGGAACCGCCCGGCTCTAAAGCCGAGCGAAGCTGCCCGGGCCTAGGACTCGGCTTCGGAGTCGCCCAGGAGCCCGGCCTCGAGCCACTCTCCCAGCACTTTCACGAGGGTCGTCGCGGAGTCCTTGGAGAAGTTCATGGAGTCCCGCTTGCGGTACTCGCCCTTGGTCTTCTGGAAACGGCGCAGCATCGCCTTGGGGGCCAAGAACTCCCCCGTCTTGCGGCTCCTCTCCTGGTAGCGGAAGAGGATGACCGCCCAGGCGCCCTTCTGGATGATTACCTTGTCGAGCTCCTCAATCACGACCTCGCCCTCTTCCTCGAAGGCGATGGTAATGTCGTCCACGTGTTCCAAATCTAGTCTCCTGTTCCGCCGCCTCCCTGGATGGCGGCTCAACGCACACGGGTGCCCAGGTTCCGCGCTCCCCGCGTCCCCCGCCCGCGCCGGCGGGCACCATGCCTCGGCTCCGGGGACTCAGCTTTCCGATGCCCCGGCCCTATGCCCACGGGCTTCAGTCCCCCCTCTCCGGGGTCCTTTCCCGGCCCGTCATCTCCCCGCCTTTCTTGGATCGGCGGGCGGAGCGGCGGGGGGCTGCGGCTCCCCGGCCTCCTTCAGATCCTCGTTCGCCTTCCTGAGATACAGGAAAAGGGGGAGGCCGCAGGAGACGCCGATGGCCAGAGTGGCCAGAAGCGGGAGCCACAGGCCCCTCATCCTGAGGCGCCGTCCCTCCCTGGCTATGAAGACCACGGTCACAAGCGCCGCCACGAGCATGTTCACGGCGAAATAGGCCGACACTGGCGTCTGCACCGCCTGGGCCTTCAGGAGCTGGAAGTCGGGGCCGCTCGAGGCCAGGAACTGCCCCAGGAAGCTGTACGGGGCCACGGCCCCCAGGAGCGCCAGGCCGAGATAGAAGTATCCCATGCGAACCCCCGAGAGGAAGCTCAGCCGCCCTGGCCGGGATTCGCCCCTCCGGGACCGCTGGCGGCCACCTCGGTGGGGCCCGGGCCGGATGCGGCTCCGGCATCGGCCTCAGGCCCCGGAGACGCTGCCTCAGCGCCCGGGCCAGCCGGGCCGACCGCGCCGCCTGCTGAGGTGGCGGCGCCGTCCCCGCCGCCGGAAGCTCCGGCCTCGGAGGATGGCCGACCCGGAGTTCCGGGAGGCGCGTCCGCATCGGAGCCGCCTGCCAGGTCGGGATCGCCCGGCGTGCTGGGCGGCTCGTAAGGCACCGCCCAGGCCGGGAGCTCAGCGGAGACGGCGGCGAAAGGGTTCACGACTTCGGCGGTCGAACCGGCGGGGAGCGGGGCCGGCAGTGCCCCGTCGGGAGAGGCAGTGGTGCCCAGGTACCTCAGATACTCCGTGGCACCCGGGTCAAGGACGACCACGGCCCTTTCCCGGAGAACGGTCTGGTAGCTCTCGAGGGATCTCTTGAAGGCGTAGAACTCCGAGTCCTGACCGTAGGCCTGGGCGTAGACGGCGGCGGCCTCCCCGTCCCCCTCGCCGCGGATTATCTGGGCCTGGCGTTCGGCCTCGGCCAGAGTCTCGCGGACCTTGCGGTCGGCCTCGCTCTTGATCTTCTGGCCGTTCCGGCGGCCCTCGGACCGGTACTTGGTGGCCTGCTGCTCGCGTTCGGTGCGCATCCTGTCGTAGACGGCCCTCTGGTTCTCGGGTGGGAGATCGGCGCGCTTGATGCGCACGTCTATCACGACCAGTCCCGCCTGGGTGTCCTCAAGAAGCTTCCTGTTGGAGGAGTCGGTCACCGTCTCCATGATGGATCCGCGGTTCTGGGAGATGATGTCCTGGAGGACGTGGAGGCCGAGCTCGCGGCGGAGCTCGCCCACTATGATCGCTCCCAGGCGCCTCTTGGCCTCCTCGACCACGGAGAAGGTGCTCTCGCTCTTGAACCTCTGGTAGAAGAGGAGGGGATTTTCGATCCGCCAGCGGACGTAGGCGTCCACCACCATGTTCTTCTTGTCGTTCGTGTAGATCTCGGCCGCGCCCACATCGTACTCCATGAGGCGGTTGTCGAAGTACACGACCCTCTGGATGACGGGGATCTTGGCGTGGAGGCCGGTCTCGCGGACGCCTCCGACGGGCTGCCCGAACTGCAGCACGAGTGCCCGCTGGGTCTGGTCCACGGTGAAGAACACCCCGGAAAGGACCATGGCGCAGACAACCAGAAGCGTCGCGGCAACCAGGGCCCTGCGGCCGGGGGTCCTGGAGGCTGGGGCCTTATGGGTCATCTGTCTGCCCCCCCCTCATTCGGTGCCTGGTTCCCCATGGAGGCCGACGGCGCCGAAAGCGGCAGGATGGGAAGCACTCCCCTCCCTCCGTCGCCGCTCATCAGGTACTTGTCGACGGAGCCCAGAACCGCGTCCATGGCCTCCAGCTGGAGGCGCTCGCGGGTGACCTGCGGGGCCTTGCGGTACTCGGCCAGGAGCTGCAGGAACCTTGCCGCCTCGCCCTGGGCGCGGTTTATGCGCTCGGCCTTGTAGGCCTGGGCCTGGGCCACCATGGCGTAGGCCCTCGCCTCGGCTTCGGGGATCACGTTGTTGCGGTATCCCGTGGCCTCGTTCACGCTCCGCTCGGAGTCCTCGCGGGCGGAGGTCACGTCCTTGAAGGCCTGTATCACGTCGGCCGGGACATGCACGTCCTGGAGCTCCACGTTGTCCACCGTTAGCCCCGTCGAGTACTTGTCCATCATGGCCTGGAGGGTGGACTTGGTATCCTCCTGGATATGCCCCCGGTTCTCGGTCAGCGCCCCGTCTATGGAGTTGCGGCCTATCACCTCGCGCATGGCGGACACCGCGGCGTCCCTTATGGCCTTCTCCGGGTCAAAGACGTTGAAGGCATAGGCCACCGGGTCGTCCACCTTGTAGAGCACCATGAACTGTATGTTCACGATGTTCTCGTCCCCGGTGAGCATGGTCGCTTCCTCCAGACCACGCGAGCCTCCCCCGCCGAGATCGAACTGGCGGGTCTGGGTGTAGTTCACCTTGATGACACTCTCGAAGGGCCATGGCCAGTGGTAGCGGAGCCCCTGCTCCACCTGGCGGCTATAGCGGCCGAAGAGCTTCACCAGCCCGCGCTCGTAGGGCTCAACCGTGAAGAAGCCCGAGCCCAGCCAGACCACAAGGAAGACCGCCACGAACCACAGCCAGGAGAGCCTGCCCCCGAACCTGTCGAAGCGCTTGAAGAGTCCACCCAGGTTGCCGCCGGGGAACTGCGGCCCGCCGCCCCTGCCGTCTCCGCCGTTCCGGGGAGGGGAGGAGCGCTTCTGGCGGGTCTTCTGCCACTCTTCCCAGTCCATTGGCATACTTGAAACCACCTTGAGGGACCCGGGGCCCCGGTTCAGGCCCTCATGGCCGCCTGACGGCCGGGAAAGGGCGGAAAACAGATCAAAAGAATATAGCATATCCTCCCCCCGTTAGCCAGCGCCGATCCCTGTCGGCCGCCGCAAGCCCGGGAGGGCTCGCTTCCCCGCAGGGCACGGTCCAGGGGCCTGCGGCAGACAACAGGTCTTCCCGGACAGGCGGAGCAGGGAGCCGGGCAACGGTTCCCGGAGGCACGGGCGGGGCTCCGGAAAGACACCGCTCCGGGGCGCGAGTGGCGGAGAACCTCCTGTATCGCAGCCACTGGGGAGAGCTCGGAGGGCACCGGACGGCAAAAAGTCCCCTCTACACGCAAGACCATTCCTGGCCGGCCCGCCCCGCATTCGTCCATTAATAAGGATCCGGACCGGCGCGCCTCACTTCTCCCCCTCGCGGCCGCGCGCCTGACGGTCCCGGAACCGTCCATCCCCCGCCTTCCCCGTCACTCCAGCCCCCCGGTGACACCTCCAACAATCCCGCCCTGCCACGCCAGGCCCCCCATACCCCCCCCCCCGGGGGCCCTACCCCCGCCCGCCCGCCCCCCG
>JAISEQ010000138.1 GCA_031264045.1 Deltaproteobacteria bacterium | reverse complement strand
CGCAGGCAAGGGCAAGAGGCAGCCCGGCTACGGCAATTCCGCAGGCAAGGGCAAGAGGCAGCCCGGCTACGGCAATTCCGCAGGCAAGGGCAAGAGGCAGCCCGGCTACGGCAATTCCGGCGGAAAGCGCCCCGGGAAACCCGGAAACGGGAACGGCGGCGGCAGCGGTTACAGCCAGCCTGGCCAAGGTAGCGCCGGCAGGGGTGCCGCCAGCGAGCCCTTCCAAGGCGATCCCGTGAATATTCCCAACAACCAAAGCGGGAACCGGTGAATTTGAACCGTTGGCGGCCAGCTCCTGGCAAACCAAGACTTGAGGCCCGTCGGTCCTCCCCTGATGGGAAGATCGGCGGGCTTCGAATATCTGGACCACAGACGGAAGTTGCGCAGGATTCCATAAGGGAACGGCGGTTGACCTGTTTGAACTCATCTTCTGCGTTGACCGTCGCATGCGGGAACGCACCTGCCGCTGAAAGAGCGGTTCCCCGACCATAGTCTGCATCCTCAGCGGAACGGAAGGCGATTATTTTGCGTTCCTGACGGATCGGATGATGCCGTCCGTGTCGGTTTGGTGTTGGACCAGGATGTTCGGGGCGGTTAGACGACTCATGTTCCTCATGACCTCCGCAAGGTATCTGATGCCGTATGTGGAGAACTGAAAGTTCGGCCTGCGGAATTCCGTGGTGAAAGCGGACAAGCGCATCTCCCGGTTTCCGGTTCGTCTGAACATCCCTTTTCTGTCTCGGCCGACAGCTTGAAAGACGTTTCGGGCCGGTCGGACAAACTGGTCCTGGAAGGCCGACCGTCAAGAGGGAGACGGTCCTGATGTTTACGGGAGTGCTGTCTGGGCGGCTTCGCAAAACGTATTGCGAGGGGGGGCCCGCCAGCCAGCGGTGAGCGGGCCAGCGCATACGCAGGAACCGGTAGAGTTTCGCTGAAATGGTCAGCGGGTTGAGGATGGCGATGGAAAAAAATTCGAGCCGATTTGACCTGAAGCTTCCTGAAGTTCCATTGAAGTTACCCTGGAGGCGGCAGGAGGCCTGCTCAAGCGGAGTATGCGCGGCTGTTTCGGAACTAAAGCGACAAATTTGAGATGGCCGGGGCATATCCTCATGGCGCAAGGCTGACCCGCCTGGCACGGGCAGGAATTGAAGTCGGGCAGGTCCTCACGAGAGATCCGTTGGCAACGCGACAAGCTGGCTGACTTCACTTCTCGGGGGGCTTCCGGCAGACTTTTTTGGCCGAACTTTGTGTTGGGGTTTAGCATTCTCGGTTCTGCGCGTAGTGAGATGATGTTGTCAGCCCTGGCTTCACGATAACGCTGCGGAAGCACTGAGCTTTATGAATCAGGAGGGTTTTTCGATACATGAGAGTCTACGAATCGAACAGCAACCTGGTCGCGATGGTAGACAGCAAGTGCCATACAGATAATTTCCTTGGCGGCCATCCTGAAAGGTCCGGCATAGTCTTTATCCCTTATGGATTTCTCAGCTTCGTCAAGAGTTGCTACGAGGGACTTCGCGGCGTGTTCATTTTCATTTCCGCCGCCCGTATCGCTTCCTTTTCGGTATTTCAGCTCGAGAACCACTCGGATTTTGCTATCGAGGAACATGGCCATGTCGGCCTGGCCCTTTGAACCGGCAGTTTCGCTCATGACTTCAATCCCTGCGGCGGCGAAAGCTGCATGGAACAGAGAATGGTAATGCTGTTCTGAAGCCAGGTGCTGTCTGAAAGTGATTCCGGAAAGAAGGTCATGAAGTTTGTCGGAAATTTGTTTGGATTTTTTTTCTAATATTGCAACAGTTATATCTCTAGCAAAATTTTGAAAATTGCTTAGCGTCTTATTGAATATCTGCATAAAAATATAGGATTTGTAGTGAAGTTTAACTTCGCGGTTTGGAGTTCTCAAAATGAATGCTTCTTCATTTTGAACGTGGATTCTTCTGTCGATAGTCAAATAGCCGCTGTGAAACAGGATTGAGGCAGGTTCAATATTTTCAAGGTCGGATATCCTGATTTCCTGTGATAAATAACTTTCTAGTTTTGGACTCATGAAATCCAGTGGCCTTTCCTGCGCCAGCTGTGATATATATAATGATTTTCCTGTTAACGGCCAGTAAGTCCGCAATCGGTTTTCAGTAAAGAAGTTGAGTATGGAGTAGGGGTTCAGGACATGCTGGGGCCCGAGCCAGTTGTAACCGTCGTACCAGTCCAGAATTGTCGCCTTTAATTTGGCTACATCGGCATTTTGTTCGATGTCTTCGGCTTTCTTCAGGATCTTGAGGGTTTTTGTGAACCTGTTCTTGAAAAGTTTGTTGAATTCTTTGATGGTGAATCCGCAAATACCAGAGAATTTTGACATCAGAGAGATGTCCGTGAAGTTGTTCGGACCTGAGTCCAAAGATGTCATAGCGAACCTGGTAATGCCTGTGACGAAGGCGAAGTGAATATGCTTAATGTTTGCTTTCATGGATTGGTAAAAATCATGCAGGACGTCCCTGTTGGCCAAGGCAAGAGCTAGGTCAGAAATATGTCGGGTAACAGGAGCATCGTACTCGTCCACCAGGATGACAGCGCCGACTCCGAACTTTTCATAAATACCCTGGAGAAGATCATCAAACATCTCCCTGATGGAGTCATCGGGAGTCAACTGGATTCCTTCCTGTCTTGCATGCTTTCTCAAGTTCCTCTTGATCCTGGCGATAAGGTCGTCCTTGGTGGAGATCTCATCGTAGGCCATGTTGAAGTTCAGGACCGGGTGCTTTTCGAACTGGTAACCGTTTTTGTCGATCCACAGGCCATCGAAAAGTGTCCGCTCGCCCTGGAACAGAGAATCGATGGTATCCAGCAGGAGCGTCTTGCCGAACCGTCTGGGCCGTGACAGGAAGCAACATTTTGAGATTTTGAGCATCTTATGGATATATTGAGTCTTATCGGCGTAAATATAGTTTCCATGTCTTATCTCTCGAAAGGACGGATCGCCTAATCTAATTGTCTTCTGTTCCATGATTCGTATCCTCAAGGCACCCTGGTTCCCGGGTTGGCATGTCGACAGGGGGATGGGCTCTCTGGTATGTGCCCAGGTCTGGACCGGCTGGTAGATATATGCCGGATATAGTCATTTTACCATAAAATGTCCTAAATGATCAACCGGGATGAAACATTGAAAGATCATGTTGTTGCGTTTGCTCCAAGGAGCATTCAAGCTCCCCCTCCGGGCGGTCTGGCCCGACATTCCGGAAACAGGGGGTGTCTGCGGGCGAAGTGGCCCGGCACTCTCACGGCACCCGACCTTCGGGACGACCTTCTCCATGCTACGTTCGAGCCTCCCGGCACTGCCTCCGGTTGCATCCGGTCCCCAAGTTTTACATAAGATCACAAGAATCTGATGATATAGGCAACCAATGTCAGCAATAAAAAAATATTTATATTTTTTTGCATGTTATGACATTCTAACTAGAATATACAATATTTTTTTGCTCCAAAGATATTTCCACAAAAATTATTTAAAAACAATTTTTAATTTACATTGTTGCGGGATCAACATATAGTGGATCCATTTTGACAATTTTGTCAAATATCCTCAATCTTTTGACGGATGCCTCAGACCGATCCTGAAACATCCTGAAGACAGGTTGGAGGCGGCATGATGCAAGCGGCAAGCAGAGTACGCGCGGATGCTTTCAGAATCTAAGCAACAAATCGGAGATGGTATCGGCAACCTTTTGGCGAATCATGACGTCCGTCTGGTTCGGGCAGTAATTCAAGTCCAGGTCCACAGCGTGAGATCCGTGAGCATCGTGACTCGCTGGCTAACTTCCTTTTTCACGTCACGTGACGACGGGCAGACGTTCCTGCCGAACTCCGTGTGTTTGTGCAACATCCATGGTTCAGCGAAGCGCGATGATGACGCCAATGATTGGTTTTACGATAACGTTACGGAAGTGCTGAGCTTCATGAATTCGGAGGGTTGTTCGATTCATGAGTGTCTACGAATATAACAGCAACCTGGTAGCGACCGTATACAGCAAGTGCCATAAAGTATATCGGCTCACGAGCACCCGACTCAGGAAGTCCTGCCCTCCGAAATGGCGGCTTCGGGGACGCGGGAAGAAGCCGGTCACGCGTCCGATGTTTCCCAGGAACCTCGGCGGGAGGCTCATGGCGGGACGGTGCGGGCGTACGCGCCGGGAGGAGTCGTATTGGATGATTCTGAGCCGGCGCCCGGCTCCGCCGCCCTCCCCGGGAAACCGGTGCGGGAGGGGCAGACGGCGGGGAACGCGAACTCCATGGAGCTGATCCCGCATGGCGCTCCGGCTTTCTTCCTTGCCGCGATCATGTGGTGCGTCCTGGTCGCCTTAGGATGGCGGCGACCCCGCTCCCTCCCCTTCTCCAGAAGTTGGGCGGTCGCCCTGATGATGCCGAAGGCAGAACTCCGCTCGGAGACGCGGGTGTTGCCCGGGACTGCGCACGGCCCGGAGCGGGATCTGGAGGCGGACCGGGAGTTCCCTCCGGAGACGCGGGTGGTGCCCGGGACGGCGCACGGCCCGGCGGATGCGGTGTTCCGGAAGGAGCCGGACGATGCAGCGGTGAAGCCTGATCCGGACGGGGTGTCCGGGGAGCTGGCGGACGCGGAGAGTGAGGAGGTGCCCTGCGTGTCGGCATGAGCGGGCGCCGCGCTGGCAGGCTCATGGCCGACGACGCGTCCAGGGAGGCGATCATGGCGGGCGGCTGCCTGGAGCTGGAGGGAAGCGGGAACGGCGGCAGGGTTCTCGCGTTCCTGTCCCCGGGCTGCTGCGGGGAGCGCCCGACTAAGTCCTGGAGGCGCTGGACATGGTGGACAGGCTCGCGAACGGTTCCGGCGGGCGCCGGCCGGTGGGCATGCGCACCGCCGCCCGGCAGGCGGCCTGCGCCACCGGATGGAAGGGTCTGGACGCCTTCTTCGCGAAGGGGGAGAGCCCGGACGGCTCCCCCTGATGGATTCCCGTGCCCGGGATGGCGGAGCGCAGGCTGGCCGCGCTCGATCTGTGAGCCTTCACCGCCGAGGTCTCCCCGTCCGCCCTCGATGCCGGGCGGGCCGGCCGCGCGTTCGCGAGGAACCTGGAACTTAAGAGGAGGGCGGCTTCCGTGGGGGACGGGCTCCGGGAACTCGCCGAGGGGCTCGCGGACGCGGGCGAGGTCTTCCGGGAAGTGGCCGGACGCCCCGGGGAGGGAGTCTCCGGCGCGGAGGACTTCGTCCGGGACGCCGACGCGCTGTCCGCCGGAGAGGTCGCGGCCGACGGGGCGCGCCAGAAGGAGGGCCGCCATGCCGCTGGGAAGGCGCCCTCACGGGGCGATGTCCCGGGCGGGATGAAGACGTCGGTCCGGCTGAAGGTCTCCTCCGTCGCGGCGAAGACGCGGTCGCGGCTGAAGCCGCCCTCCCCGAAGAGGCGCTCCAAGAAACGGAAGGGCTCCCCCGCAGGGAAGAGGTGCTCAGGGAGGAAGACGCCCTCCGGGAGGAAGGGGGCCTCCGTCAGGAGGGACTCACGGGCGTCGAAGGCGTCCGCCCCGATGAAGACGACGTCGGACGGGCCCGGCCAGTCCGGCCTGAACTCCTTATAGACAGGGGCGTTGCCGGCGGAGAGGCGGACGGGGATTTCACGACGCCGAAGCCTTTAGGGAGCCCCGCGCGGGGAGAGAGAGAGACCGGTGCGCCCGCGACTGTCCCGGCGGGGAAGCATGACGGCCGGGAGGCCGAAGGGCCGGCCGTCTGCCGGCGCGTCAGTTTTCCTTGACCGGACGGTGCCCGTCCGGGCTTCCGGGATTCCCGTCCGGGCGTCGGAAAGGCACGTTTCGGGCTTCCGGATTCCCGTCCGGCCGTCGGGAAGGCGCGTTTCTGGTTTCCGGAATGGCCGGCGCCGGGTATCCCCCGCGCCCGGGGATTCATGGGGCGCGGCGACCGCCTGCGGGCGCGGTGGGGGCGCCGAAGCGTCCGGAACGGGCGCTTTTCGCCCGTCTCGGGGGGACGCGGGAGGCTAGTCCCAGAGATCCTGATCCGCGCCCAGCGCGATGAGATCCGACTTGGGAACGTCCAGGAGCTGAGGTCCGGAGGTGTGCGG
>JAISEQ010000067.1 GCA_031264045.1 Deltaproteobacteria bacterium | reverse complement strand
GGAAAACGGGAAGCTGAAGCTCCCGAAACCGGGCCCGGTGAAGATAGTCCGGCATAGGGAGATACCCGAGGGCTGGAGATTGAAGTCGGTCACGGTGAGCCGGAACGCGGCCGGCCAGTACCGCGCGGCGATCCTGTACGAGTTCGACGCACCGGCCCCGGCGGCGGTCGAGACGGACGCGGGCAAGGTGATCGGCCTCGATTTCTCGATGCCGGATCTTTACGTTGATTCGGAGGGGAAGAAACCCGGCAGGCCGAGGCATTTCAGAAACGCCGGGAAGAGGCTCGCCCGCGGGCAGAGGAAGCTGCACAAGTGCGGGAAGGGGAGCAAGAACAGGAAGAAACAGAGGAACAGGTGGCTAAATGCCACCTTAAGGTACGGAACCGGCGGAAAGATTTCCTCGAGAAGGAGTCGGGGAGGACAGCCAGCGCCTTCGACGCCGTGATCGCCGAGGACATAGACATGCACGGCATGGCCCGGGCGTTGAGGTTCGGCAGGAGCGTGGCCGACAGCGGCTGGGGCATGTTCGTGAACATGTTGCGCCGCAGGCTGGAGGAACGGGGCAAGAGGTTCGTCCGTGTGGACAGGTTCTATCCTTCCAGCAAGACATGTTCGGCCTGCGGGGCCGTGAAACCGGCCCTGGGCCTGGCTGAAAGGGTCTACGTCTGCGACCTGTGCGGACACGCACGGGACAGGGACGTAAACGCCGCGTTGAATATAAGGGCCGAGGGCCTGCGTATGCTCGGCCTGGCCATCGACAAGAACCGCGGGACACGCGGGGTTAGCCCGGACGTAAATCTGGCGGGCCCGAGACGGCATACGGGAAGCCCCTGGGCTTTAGCCCGGGGTATGTCACATTCCAACCGCCTTCTTCCTTTCCGGGTGGCCGGCAGGCGGGCGGGTTCCGGGGCGTCCCGACCCTTCCCGACCGGAACCCGCACCGCAGGAGCACCATGACCCTCCGGAACTCAGGAACCTCCGGAGCTTCATGGACCTCCGGAACCTTGGGCGCCCCAGTAACCTCCGGAACCTTGGGTGCCTCGGTAACCTCCGAAACTCGGGAACCTCATGGACCTGCGGGGCATCAGGATCCTCCGGGTCCTTCGGGAGCCGGACCGGCGGGCGGCGCCCCGGAGGGATCCTCTCCGGAAGCCTTCGAAAGATCCGGACCGGCAGGCTCTCCGGCGCCGGAGGGGCCGGACGTCTTCCCGCCGCGCGGGCCGCGGGCGTAGAGCTCCTCGCCCACGAGCCCGTGGAAGAACTCGCGGAGCTTCTGGAACATGGCGTAGACGAGGGGGATTATGATGAGCCCCACGGTGCAGGCGGCTATCATGCCCCCGAAGACGGCGGTGGAGACGTTCTGGCGGGAGGCGGCACCAGGCCCGGTCGCGAAGACCAGCGGGAGGAGGCCCGCGAGGAACGCGAGGGACGTCATGACGACGGCCCGGAACCGCAGGAACGACCCGCTCGCGGCGGCCTCCTTGATGGTGGCCCCGGCGGCCCGCGCCTCCTTCGCGAACTCGACTATCAGGATGGCGTTCTTGGAGGCCAGGGCTATCAGGGTCACTATGCCTATCTGCACGTACAGGCCCATGGAGAAGCCCGTGAGCTTTATCGCCATCATCGCCCCGTAGATGGCCGCGGAGACGGAGATGATGACGCCCAGGGGTATGGTCCAGGACTCGTAGAGGGCTACCAGGAACAGGTAGGCGAAGGTGAACGAGAGGATGAACAGGTACACCGTCTGGCCGGCGGACTCGCGCTCCTGGTAGGTGGACCCTGTCCACTCGTAGCCCATGTCGGAGGGGAGCGAGCGGGCGGCGTTCTCCATGGCGGAGATGCCCACCCCGGTGCCCAGGCCCGGGAAGGTGGAGCCCATGACGGTCACCGACCGGGCGTTGTTGTAGCGGGTGATGTTCTGGGGCCCGGTGGTCATGCGGGCGTTCAGCACCGCCGAGAGGGGCACCATGGCCCCCGAGTCGGAGCGCACGTGGATGGACTCCAGGTCGGCCTCGTTGCGCCGCCCCGCGAAGTCGCTCATGACCTTCACCTTCCAGCTGCGGCCCTGGTAGTTGAAGTCGTTCACGTAGTAGGAGCCGAGGTACTGCTGGAGGGCGTTGAAGATCTGGCCCACCGAGAGGCCCCTCGCGAGCGCCTTGTCGCGGTCGAGCTCTATCTCCATGACGGGCGTGTCGGCGTTGAAGAACGTCATGGCCATCATGAGCCCGGGCTCCCTCATGGCGGACCCTATGAACTTCAGCGCCTCCCGGGAGAGCTCGGCCGGCTCGCGGCCGGCGTAGTCCATCAGGATGAACTGGAAGCCCCCCACGGAGTCCAGCCCGACGATGGGGGGCAGGGAGAAGGCCTGGCAGTTGGCCTCGAGAATCTGGGAGAGCCGGACGTTTATCTCCTGCTGGACGGCGTCCGCCGAGAGGGCCGCCGTCTTCCGCTCCTCGTACGGCGCGAGGCCCACGAACATGAAGGCGGCGTTGTCCTGCATGGAGAAGTTCACGACGTTCACGCCCACCACGGCCATGAGGTTCTGGACGCCGGGTATCTCGGAGGCTATGGCCGAGGCCTTGGAGAGGACCTCCCGCGTGCGGTTCAGGGAGCTCCCCTCCGGAAGGCCTATCTGGACCACGATCATGCCCATGTCCTCGGAGGGCAGGAACCCGGACGGCGTGAACTTCATGATGCCCCAGGACGCGGCCAGGCAGAAGGCCGCCACGACCAGGCCGAAGGCGCTCCGCCTGAGGAGCGTCACCACCAGGGAGTGGTAGCCGTTGCGCGACTTCAGGACCAGTGCCTGGAACTTCCTCACCACCCAGTTGGGCTCGCCCGCCTCCTTCCTCATGAAGACGGCGCAGAGGGCGGGCGACAGGGTGAGGGCGTTGAAGCAGGATATGAGCATGGCGGCCGAGATGGTCACCGCGAACTGCTGGTAGAGCTTCCCGGACAGGCCCGGTATGAAGGCCACCGGCACGAAGACCGAGAGTAGGACCAGGGCTATCGCTATGATGGCCCCGGTTATCTGGCCCATGGCCTTGTAGGCGGCCTCCTTCGGAGGCAGGTTCTCCTCGCGCATGACGCGCTCGACGTTTTCCACCACCACTATGGCGTCGTCCACGACTATGCCCACGGCGAGAACCAGGGCGAGGAGCGAGACCGTGTTGGCCGAGAACCCCATGGCCGAGAGGACCACGAAGGCGCCTATGAGGGACACCGGCACCGCGAACATGGGGATGAGCGTGGTCCGCCAGCTCCCCAGGAACAGGTACACCACCAGGATGACCAGGACCATGGCGATGGCTATGGCCTTCGCGACCTCCTCGATGGAAGCCCGCACGAAGCGGGTGGCGTCGAAGACCTCTATGTACTGGATGCCGTCCGGCATCCTCTTGGAGAGGTCCTCGATGGCGGCGGTCACGCTGTTGGCGGTCTCCACCGCGTTCGAGCCGGACTGCTGGGTGAGCATCATGCCGGCGGCCTGCTGGCCCTTGTAGGTCCCCATGGGGGAGTAGTTCTCGGTGTCCAGCTCGACCCGGGCCACGTCGCCCAGCCTCAGGAGCCCCCCGTCGGGGCCGGCGCGGAGGATTATGTCCCTGAACTGCTCGGCCGTGGAGAGCCTGCCCTGCGCGGTTATGTTGTAGTGGAGCTCCTGGCCCTCCAGGGTGGGCGCCCCGCCCACCTCGCCCACGGCCGCCTGGATGTTCTGGGCCGCCAGGGCCGCCGAGACGTCCGCGGGCGCGAGCCCGTACCCCGCCATCTTCACGGGATCCAGCCACACGCGCATGCTGTAGGTGGCGCCGAAGAAGTTGACCCCGCCCACGCCGGGGATCCTGGTGAACACGTCCACCACGTTGTTGTAGACCCAGTCGGAGAGCTCCAGGGGGGGGACCGAGCCGTCCGGGCTGTAGAACATGAAGGCCTTCAGGAACGAGGACGTGCGGCTCTCCACGTCCACGCCCTGCCGCGTCACCTCCTCGGGCAGCAGGGGCTCGGCGCGCTTGAGCCTGTTCTGGACGTTCACCATGTTCAGATCGGGATCGGATCCGACCTCGAAGGTGATGGAAAGGGAGTACCTGCCGTTGTTCGAGCTCTGGCTGGAGAAGTACAGCATGCGCTCGACGCCGTTCACGGCGGTCTCTATGTTCTGCGCGACGGTGCTCTCCACCGTGGCCGCGCTGGCGCCGGGGTAGTTGGCCTCGACCATGACCTGCGGGGGCACGATGTCGGGGAACTGGGCCACCGGGAGCCTCATTAGCGCCATCAGGCCCGCGATGCTTATGACGAGCGATATGACCACCGCGAAGCGCGGCCGGTCGATGAATATCTTGGACAGCATGGCTCAGACGCCCCCCTTGCCCCGGTCCGGCCCGGCCGGGGAAGCTCCCCCGCCGGCGCCGCCCGGCGCCTCCGCGCCGGATCCGCTTGGACCGCCTCCGGCCCCGGGAGCCCCACCGTAGTTCTCGACCACCCTGACCGGGGCGCCGGCGCGGAGCATCGAGCCCATGCTCATCAGCCCCAGCTCTATGATCCTGTCCCCGCCCTTCAGGCCCTCCAGGATCTCGAGGCCGCCGGGGAACTCGTTGCCGCGCCTGACGTCGACGCGCTGGGCCACCAGGCCCGCGCCCGGCGTCCCGTCGGGACCGGGAGGCGGCGGGCCCACGGTGAAGACGTAGCTCCCGGCATCGGCTGAGACCATGACCGAGCTCTTGGGGACGAGAATCGCCCGGCGGGGCTGGGCGTCCTCAAGGATCACAGTGAGCGTCTCCCCCGGCGCCAGCACGCCGTCGGGGTTGGGGATGTTGGCCTTGACCTTGTAGGTGCCGGTGCTCTCGTCAACGAGGGGGGCCACGTACGTGATCTTTCCGGTCAGGGGGTAGTCGCGGCCCCCCGAGGATCTGACCCGGACGGCCACCTGGTCCACTCCCCCCCGGGGAAGGGCTGAGTCGGGCGCCCCGGCCTTCATGGCCGCCATGAACCTGTCGGGGACGCCGAAGCTGAGCTCCAGGGGATCGGAGGCCACGACGGTCGCGAGAACCGCGGAGCCGGGCCCCACGAAGGCGCCCTCGGAGAAGGGGGAGTCGGAGGCGTAGCCGTCGAAGGGTGCCCTCACCGTCGCGTACCCCAGATTCAGCTGGGCCTGGACGAAGGCCGCCCTGGCCGAGATGACCCCAGCCTCGGCCACGTCCAGGGCCGCCTTGGCGTCGTCGTAGTCCGACTTGGGGGAGGTCCTCTTGGCGTACAGATCGGAGGTCCTCTTGAAGGCGAGCCCGGTCTGGGTGACCCTCGCCTCGGCGCTCAGGAGGTTCCCCCTGGCGGCCTCCATGGCGGCCGTGTACTGCTCGGGCTCGATGGAGAACAGCACGTCCCCCTCGGACACGGCCCCGCCCTCGCGGTAGGGCTTCTCCACCAGGAACCCCGAGACCCTGGCCACCAGATCCACCTTCCTGGAGGCGACCGCGAAGGCCACGACCTCCCAGGAGTCCTTCACGGGGACCGCCCGCACCTCGTGGAGGGTCACCGCGGCGGGCGGCATGACCATCGGGGGCGCCGGGAACAGCAGGGGTATCACGACCGCCGCCGCGGCCAGGATCACTATGATGGCGGGTATGATGATGAAGATGTGCTTCTTGACTATCTGTTTGGCTGACATTTTCGCCTTGTTCCGGCCGTTCGGCCCCGCCCGGAAAGGGCGGGGGCCACGGCCTAAAAAAGGTGGGCGGGCACGGACTGCCCGCAACCCGGTTCCGGCCGGGAGTGCCCGCGGAAGGCGGGAGCCGGAGTGATGCTCCCCCCGTGTCCCCGGGTCGGCCCGAGCCCGGAGCGCCCGTACCCGGAGTAATTCTCCCCCCGTGTCCCCGGGTCGGCCCGAGCCCGGAGTGCCCGCTCCGGGAGTGTCCGTTCCAGGAAGTGCCCGCGCCCGATTCCGAGATCGAGAGAAGCCCGGACAGGCCAGCAGGCCGGAGGTCGGCAGGGAGGCCGTCCGGGTCAGGATCCGGGAAGGGTCCTGCCGGAGCCCGGAGGGGAGGCCCGGCCCGGATCCGGCAGGCTTCCGTGCGGAGGCGGAAGGAGGCGGCAGGGGCCGCGGTCACGGGCCGGGGAGGCCCGCGCGGCCTGTCCCCGACGTCCGGTTTCCGGTCGGGAGACCGGTCCGGCGGACCGGGCTTTCGGGTCCGGCCGGGGGAAGCCCCGTCCGGCAGCGGGCCGGAACGGGGAGGGCGCCGGGCGGCCGCGCCCGGCGCGGGAAGGGACCGGCGGCAGGGCCGGCGCGCGCCATGGCGCGCCCGGCATCGCGGAGGGCCGCACGGTGGCCCGGAGGGATCCCGGGATCGGTCCGGCGCCGGGGGCGCCGGGGACGCTCGGGAGGGCGGGATGTGTCAGGCTGGGGGTCCCGGAGGCGGATCTCCGGGGGAACGCCTGCCGTCCCCTGAAATCTTCGAGGCGGTCCCTGCCGGAGGCCGGGACGGGGACGGAGGGCTTTCCGGGCGGGAAGGGCCCTTTGTGCATACGGATCTGGTTCAGCCCGGAAGCGGAGGGAACCCGTTGGTTCCCTATGGGCCGGGGGTTGCAGGGGATTTCCCTGTCCCCCCGCGCAGCCGGGGATGCGGACATCCTTCAGGGCAAAAAAAAGCCCCCGAAGGAAGGAGCTGTCCGCCGCACCTTTCGATCCGGACCCTTGACGGAGGAGGGGGGGTCATGGGAAAGGGGTCGGGCCCGAATAGTCCGGGCCCGCTGGATTGGGTCAGTCTAGCATATTCCCCGGGCATTTTCAAACCTCGCGGAATTGGCCGCTCCCGGCCCCTGGGGCCGCCTCCTGGCTGGCGGCAGCGGCAGGACTCCGCCGGGCACCCATATGCGGTGGACCGGTCCGCCGGACCGTCTCCGGAACCCGGCGCCCGGACGCTTCGCCGCGACCGGCCGGCAGGTCGGGAAAGGCACCCGCCGCGGGAATATTTTCCGCTCCCTTCCGCCCGGCCCGCCCGGAACCTGCAGGTCCGGTCCGGAACCCTCCGGACGGCTACCGGAAGATAGCCGGGGAACCGGCGGCGGGTGAACCGGAGCCCCGGAGCGGCTCACCGCCGTCCCCGTCCGTCCTCGAGGGTCCGGAAGCTTCCGGAAAGCCCACGGGCCGGGCACGCCGACACGTGCCCCGCGCTCCGCCGCAGGTACGGGCAGAATCCCCCCCCCCCCGCAGGTTCGGGCGGGAGCCGCCCCCCGCCGGTCCGGGCGGGAGCCGCCCCGCCCGGCAGTCCGTCCGGGTGGAAAGGGCGGATCCTTTCTGCTAGAATTGCGGCGTCCCGCGGCGGGAAGCCCTTCTCCGAAAGCCCCGGAGCCGCCAGGGCTGGCGGTCCGTAGCCGTCCGCCAGCGTTCCCCGCGCGCCCCGCCGCCCGAACCCATTCCTCGACAACCAGGGAGTGTTCTTCATGCTGCTCAAAGGCACCGTTCCCTCCGGCCGCGCGAATCCTTCTCCGGTCCGCGCCTCCGCCCCCGCCCTCCTCCCGGCCCTGGCGTTCGCCCTTGCCCTGGGACTGACGCTTGGCCACGCACGGCCGGCCCCGGCCCAGCTGTCGGCTCCGGTGCAGCTCTCCGACTCGTTCGAGGCTGCCTTCACCTACCCCGGACAGACCGTGGATCCGGAGGAGAAGGCCCAGCTGGACATCACCGTGAGGAACACGGGACTCCGGGGCGACACCTTCCTGCTGGAGGTCACCGAGTCTCCGGAAGGCTGGAACTGCGAGGTGGCCAGGTTCTCCACGGTGCTCAAGGGCATCTTCCTCCCCAACGAGGAGAACGCCTCGCTCACGCTCTCCGCCTTTCCCCCGGGGGACGAGGACGCCCCCATCCCCGAAGGCGAGTACCCCTTCACCGTCAGGGTGACGAGCCAGAGGACGGGAAACAGCGTCGAGAGCAGCACGGTCCTGACCGTCTCGTCCAAGAAGACCTCCTCCGAGGTGCTCACCATGACCACGAGCTACCCCGAGATAGGCGGTCCCTCCGACGGGCGCTTCGCGTTCTCGCTGGAAATCAAGAACTCCGGGCCTGACGAGGCCAGGGTGAATCTCGCGGCGGAAGTCCCCCAGGGATGGGAGCACAGCTTCAAGCCGGGCTACGAGGACAAGCAGATATCCTCCATCCAGGTCCCCCGGGGCCAGACCCGGACCGTGAACCTCGATCTGAACCCCGCCTACCAGTCCGACGCCGGCAGCTACCCGGTGAAGGTCATAGCCGAGACTCCCCTGGGGTCCGCGGAGACCCAGCTCACGGTGAACCTCACCGGGACCTTCAAGATCCGGGCCGGCGCCATGAACGATCTCCTGTCGACAGCGACCGAGGTGGGCGTCCCGGTGACGGTGAGCCTCTACGTGATAAACGAGGGCTCCGCCCCCCAGCGCGAAGTCAGCTTCATGGCCGTCAAGCCCGACAACTGGGAGATCACCTTCAATCCCGAGCGCCTCCAGGACCTTCCCCCCCGGAGCCGTCCGGTTCCGGTGGAGATGACCATAACACCCGCCTCCAGCGCCCTGGTGGGCGACTACGGCGTGGGCCTCTCCGTCGAGGGCGAGAAGACCCAGACCGCCCTGGACTTCCGGGTCACCGTTAAGGCCGGGAGCGCCTGGGCCTGGATAGGGGCCGTGATAATCATCCTGGTCGTTGCCGCGCTGGCCTACACCTTCCGCCGCCTGGGAAGAAGGTGAAGCCGGAAGAAGAAGGTGAAGCCGGGAAGGGGATGGTGAACCCGGACGAGGATGGTAAGCCGGGAAGGGGATGGTGAACCCTGAAGAGGAGCCGGACGGTAGGCGCGCCCTCCGCCTGCGCCCCTCGCTCCACGGACTCGTCCGCGTTTACATCGCGGTCGTCCGTGCCGTCCCCCCTCCCAGGCCGAGTCCCCGAAGCTGACGACCATGCCGGTGAGGCGCGGGGGCTCACACGACTCCGGGCGGGGGAAGGGGCCCAGGTCCACGAAGCCCCGATATCGGCCTGAACGCGGCCCCTATGCCGGAAAGCGGGGTGTACGAGGGCAGAGCATACCCCGTGCAGGGGAACGCGGTCGCAACCGCTGGAATTCGCGTCGGTGCCGAAGACGGTTTCCCCGGACCCGGCGGATCCGAGCGCGGTCCCCGTCTCCCTCGGTCTTTGCACTAAACCTTGTCTTTCGCGATCCGGGGGGACTCGCGGTCCGGCTTCCCCCCGGGGAGGGCCGGGACTTTTCCCGTCCGCAGGCCCCTTCCCGGGCCTCGCCGCAGTCCCGGCCTTGACCTAAACCTCGACCTCGACAGCCGTCTCCTGCCCGT
>JAISEQ010000037.1 GCA_031264045.1 Deltaproteobacteria bacterium | reverse complement strand
CGGAATCCGCCCCGACCGTCCCGGCCTCCCCCGGGCGCGTCCGTCCGAGCTCCTCCCCGTTCCGGGACGTCCGGCCGGGACCCTTCTGTGCCCTGCCGGACCCCGCACAGGCAGGATGGACCCCCCTGCCCGGCCGGGGCCTTTCCCGGCAGGGCGGCGGTGGCACACCGGCACCCTGCCGTTTTCCGTCTCCCGCAGGGAACCCGCGGCCGGTCCCCCAAGCCGGCGGACGCCGGAACCGCCGCGAAGCGAACCGCGTACCGTTGGCGAGCCGTCGAGCCGTTCGGCCCACAGAGCCACAAACCGAGCCGCGGGCCATAGAGCCATCCAGGATCTTGAAATTCGCGCGGGAGAGGCTTATAATCAGCGGATCCGTCCGGTCTGCCGCGCGGCCCCAAAACCGCGAAAGCCGGACGTGCCGCCCTCACCTTTCCGCCGTTTCGGCACGCTTGACCCTTCAGGCCAGCAAGACACCGCTCCGCCCGGCCGGGCCGGCCCTCCGGCCTGCTCCCGGGCCGTCCTCAACCGGGGGCGACGGCCCCCTCCACCTCGGATTGGCATATGCTCGACTACATCAGAAAAAGATCCGGCGGCTTCATAAGCGCCATCATCATCGGGGCCATAGCCCTGGTCTTCGTGTTCTGGGGCATCGGAGGCCAGGACACGGGCACCGGCGTGAGCATCAGGGTGGACGGGACCCAGGTGCCGGTGACCGAGTACCTGCGCTTCCAGAGGATGGCCCAGGACAACATCCGCCAGCGCTTCCCGGAGATGGACTCCGCGAGGCTGGAGCAGGCGTCCTCGCAGTCTGCCGTGTCAACGCTGATCCAGCGCCACGTCCTGGGCGCGCTGGCGGAGCAGACGGGCCAGAGCGTGCCCCTGGAGGCGGTTGTCAAATCCATCACCTCCAACCCCTACTTCCTGGACCAGAACGGGCAGTTCTCCAAGGCGCGGTACGAGGAGGTGGTGACGCAGGGCTTCAGGGAGACCGTGCCAGCCTTCGAGGCGGCGCTCTCCGAGGACATGAGGCTGGAGGCTGCCATCCGCTACGTGCAGAGCATGAACTTCGTGCCCCGCGCCGCCCTGCTTGAGGACTACCACGCGGGCGAGGACGAGGTGGCGCTCGCCTGGGCCTTCTTCCCGTACACTGCGTTCACGGCCGGGCTCAGACCCTCCGACGGGGACGTCTCGGCCTTCTGGGAGTCGAACCGCGAGCGCTGGAGGCGGCCGGCCCAGACGAAGGTGGCCTTCGTCACCTTCAGCCCCTCCGACTACCGCGAGGGGCTCTCCGCCGACGAGGGGGAGCTGAACGAGCTCTACCTGGAGGAGCAGGCCGACCTGACCACCCCCGCTTCGGCGGAGGTGTCGCACATACTCATGAGGTTCCCGAACTTCACCCCCACCGAGGAGCAGAAGCGGGAGACCGGGGAAAGGGCGGACGCCGCCCTGAAGAGGGCCGGGACCGAGGACTTCGCCGAGCTGGCGAAGGAGATCTCGGAGGATCCGGGCTCCAAGGCCCAGGGGGGCGAGCTCCCCCGCATGCGCCCCGGCGACATGGTCCAGGAGTTCGAGCGGGCCGTGTTCGATTCCACCCCCGAACAGAGGGAGGGGCTCATAGGCCCGGTGGAGACCATGTTCGGCTACCACATCATCAAGGTGAGGGAGTTCTCGCCGGCGTCGGTCCAGACCCTTGAGGAGGCGACCCCCCAGCTGACCGAGGCCATCGTCTCCCGCAAGGCCAGAATAGCCGCCGGGCAGGCCCTAGAGACGCTGCTCGAGCGCGCGCAGGCCCAGGGCCGCGATGGGGCCGACCTCTGCGCGCTGGCCCAGACGGCCGAGCTGAAATGCGAGACCACGGACTTCTTCGGCGAGGCCGACCCCCCGCCCTTCCTGGCCTTCTCCTCCGCCGAGGCGGCCAAGGCCGTGGCCCAGCCAGTGGGGCTGGTCTCCGACCCGGTGGACGGCACCGATCTCCTCTCGCTCTACATCCCCCTCGAGCGCCGCGAGTCCTACGTGCCGGAGCTCTCCGATCCCGAGACCGCGGACTCCGTGAAGGCGGCCTGGACGGAAGGGGAGGCGCTGAAGCTCGCGGAAGCCGCCGCGAGGGAGCTCATCTCGGGCCGCGGGACGCGCACCCTCGACGCGGCCGTCAAGGCCGCCGGGACACCCGGCGTCACCACCGGCACCTCGGGCTTCTTCCGCCGCCTCCGCTTCGAGTCCGACACCCAGCCGCCGGTCTCGACCGCCGACCGGGACGGGGTGCTCCGGGCCCTCTTCTCCTTCCACTCCGTCGGCGACACCGCCGCCAATCCCGTGCCGGCCGGGACCCCGGAAGCCAGGGGCTACCTGGTCCTGGCGCTGAACGGCTTCCGCACGGCCCCCGAGACCGTCTTCGACCAGACCGAGAAGTCCCGCCGGGAAGCGTCCGTGCAGGACGTCTCGGAAGCGGCCTACGCCTTCTGGACCTCCTCCCGCACCGCCCAGGCCTCCATCGTCCTGCCTCCCGAAATCAGGCGGCAGCTGAGCGGATCC
>JAISEQ010000535.1 GCA_031264045.1 Deltaproteobacteria bacterium | reverse complement strand
GCCCCCCGGAACGGTCAGGGCTGCCCGATCGTTTAGGGCGGGACAGCTCCGCCGTCCCATACGGCAGGGCGGGACGGCTCCGCCGTACCCCTGCACCGGGGCGGGACGCTCCGCCGTCCCCTACAGGCCCTGCGCCTGGAACGGGTCGGCCCCCGTGTCCAGGAACGTCTCGTCGGACATGTCGCCCCGCAGGAAGTCCTCCTCGGGGACGCGCGCGGCCGCCGTCTCGGAGATGCCGGTCCCGAAGGTGCCCTCGCGGTAGCAGATGCCGAAGGCCCCGCCCTTCTCGATCACTGCGCCGGGGGGCACCGTGAAGTCCTTCACGGGGAGATCCTTCAGGACGTCCTGCATGTAGTAGAGGAACACGGGGGCGGCGGCCCTGCCGCCGACCTCGCCCACCCCGCGGGGCTTCAGCTCGTCGGTGCCGAACCATACGGCCGCGGCCTGCTCGGGGGTGAAGCCCACGAACCACGCGTCCGACGCGTCGTTGGTGGTGCCGGTCTTGCCGGCCACGGGACGGCCCAGCGGCTTGACGGCCGATCCTGTCCCCTGGGCCACCGCGCCGCGGAGCATCCAGGTCAGGATGCAGGCGGTGGGCGGCGGGATGGCGGCCACCATCTCGGGCTCGAAGCTCTCCACCAGCCTGCCGTCCATGTCCTCCACGCGATCCACGTAGCGGGGCACGGCCCTCACCCCGTTGTTCGGGAAGGCCGAGTACGCGCCCACGAGCTCCGGCATGGGGAGCCCGTGCGCGCCGAGGGCCACGGCGAGGCTCCGGGGAAGCTTTTCGGTGATGCCCAGCGCCGCAGCCGTCTGGTCCAGGCGGTCGAAGCCTATGCGCTCCAGCACCTTCACGGAGACGAGGTTCCGGGACGACGTGAGCGCGTTGTAGAGCGGCATGGGGCCCAGGAACTTCCTGTCGGAGTTCATCGGCTTCCAGCGCCTGCGCGATCCTATGTCGTCCACCACCACCGGCCCGTCCACCATGACCGAACCCGGCGTGAAGCCCGCGTCCATGGCGGCCGCGTAAACTATGGGCTTGAAGGACGAGCCGGGCTGGCGCCGGGCCTGGGTGGCGCGGTTGAACTGGCTCTCGGAGAAGTCGCGGCCCCCCACCATGGCGCGGACCCCCCCGTCCGCCAGATCCATGCTCAGGAACGCCGCCTGCACGTCGGTCTTCTGCTCCAGCACGAAGCTCCGGGTCTCCTCCGCGTCGGCCAGGCCCGACGCGATGCGGGCCAGCCGGATCTCGCGGCTTTCGGAGAGGGCACCGGAGGCCTCCCCGGAATCGTCCAGCCTCACCCAGACGGCGTCCCCCCTCGAGAGCTGCTTGGACAGGGCCCCCTTGGGGAGTATCCAGGCGAGGTTCCTCTTCTCGATCACTCCGGGGTAGTCGCCCGTCTGCACCGCGAGCGAGTCGGCGCGCACCTCCGTGACTATGGCCTCGTAGAGCCGGTCGGGCCTGAGCCCCTCCTGGGACTGCTCCCCCGCCTGCCTCCGGAGGGCGTTCGCGATTTCGGCGTCGGTCCGGTAGCGGTTCGCCGGCCCCCTGAAGCCCCGGCGGCGCGCGTACTCCCGGAGGCCCCTCTGGACGGCCCGGTCGGCGGCCCTCTGGTCGTCCATGCTCAGGGTGGTGTGGACCCTGAGGCCCGCCGTGTACAGGACCTCCTCGCCGTAGCGGTCTGCCAGGACCCTCCGGACGTGCTCGGTGAAGTAGGGCGCCTCGGTCGTGTTGGGGTTGGGCCTCCTGTCCTGGATGCTCAGGATCTCGGCGCGGGCGGCCTCGGCCCCGGCGGGGGTGAGGAAGCCGGTCTCGGACATGGCCCCGATGGCGTGGAGCTGGCGCCTGCGGGCCTCGTCGGGGTGCCTCAGAGGGTTCTTGCCCTCGGGGGACTGGGTGATGCCCGCCAGCATCGCGGCTTCGGCGGTGGAGAGCTGGGCCGCGGACTTGTCGAAATACTCCCTCGCCGCCGCCTCCACCCCGTAGGCCCCCTGGCCCAGGTAGATCTGGTTCAGGTACAGCTCCAGGATCCTGTCCTTGGGAAGCGCGGCCTCCAGGCGGTAGGCGAGTATCATCTCGCGGATCTTCCTGGACACGGTGCGCTCGTTCGTGAGGAGTATCCCCCGGACGAGCTGCTGCGTGATCGTGCTGCCCCCCTGGAGGTCCTTGCCCGTCACGTTGTTTATGACGGCTCTCGCCACGGCCTTGAGGTTCACGCCCTGGTGGCGGTAGAAGGCGCGGTCCTCCACGGCGAGGAAGGCGTCCCTCACGTGCTGGGGGATCTGGTCGAGCGTGACCGGGTAGCGCCTTTCGCGGAAGAATTCCCCTATAACCTTGCCGTCACGGCTGTAGAACAGGGAGGACGCGATGGGGCGGTAGGTCTTGAGGGACTCCACCGACGGCAGATCCTGGGAGTAGTACGCGTACACGCCGAACGCCGCGGCCATGCAGAAGACGGTCGTCCCCAGCATGACCCAGAAAATCCAGACGAGGAGCCTCCTGAAGATTCCCCGGCCGGGAGCCTTCACCCCTGGAAGCTTCGCCCCGCCGGAGGGGGCGGCCCCGCGCCTGCCCTTTCCCTCACCGGCCCGCACGGCCGACTCGGATTCCTCCAGGAGGTCCCTGCGGATGAGCGGGGCCGTGCGCGGGTCCCCGTCCAGCGGGCCTTCCGGGGGAGGGAGCTCCGGTCGGCCGGTACCGTCCGGATCGCCCCTGCGGCCGGGCGCCCTGCCAGGCCTTCCGGGCCAGCCCGCGGCGGGACGCGCGCTCCGGCGCGGTCCGCGCGGGGGGAGGAGCTCCGCGTCCGTGTCCGGATCCGGGCCGCGCGGGGGCACGCCCGCGTCCAGCCCCAGATCGGGGCCGTCCCCGTCCTCGGCGTCCGGGTCCGACCGGGCAGGCCCGTCCCTCCCCGTCTGGGGGAGGGGGGCGTCGTCCAGCCCCAGAAACGGGGACGGGGCCATGGGGGCCGAGAGCAGGGGATCGTCGTCCGGATCCTCTTCCCCTGTGGTCCGGTCCTCCCCGGCAGCCGCCGGGCGGCCCCCGGTCCTTCCGGCGGCAGGTCCGGAGGGAAGCTCCCGGTTTGCCGCGCCCCCGCCGGCGCGGAGCCCGGAGGGGGCTCCCGGCTGGGCGAGCCCGCCCGAAAGCTCCGCTGGCGGCGCTCCCGACCGCCTCTCCGCGCCGTTTCCCGAAGCCGGCGGCGCGGCCGGCAGGTGTGTTCCGGGCCCGGACCCGCCGGGGATCCCAGGGGCCCCGTCCGGGCGGGCCGGGGGCATGCCCGGAGCGTGAACGGCGGCGGAAGGTGGGGGGGCTCCTCCGGCGTAGATCTCCCCGGCGGGTCCGTCCTGTGTCCGGGGACCGGGCGCTC